>DASRRN010000437.1:0-29927 GCA_035695685.1 Acidobacteriaceae bacterium
CGCCGCTGAGGATCCAGCCGAGCCGGCTCCCGAACCCACCCCCATAGCGGCGAACGACTCTCCCTCTCAGGATCTGGACCGAAACCCAATCAGTGTTGCCAATCCCTTTATCAACCCTGTCGCCATGAACCGGGTTCCCGAAGCAACCAACTTCGACTTCAACGCCGTGCTCAACAAAGCCAACTCCGTCAGGCACTCCTTCTCCCCGGATCGACGCTTCTCCGGGAAGCGCCGCTAAAAGCCCAAAAAAGGTCGAATTTTATCGAATTTTATGGAATAACCCGCCCACCGCTCCGCGGGAACAAGACACCCTAACGTCGCCTGATTAGCAAAACCTCTTCCTACCTCAGCCTGATGAAGCTCCGCCTACGGAGTGCGTAGCGCGAACCACGTAGCGAAAGACGGTGTGAAAACACCTCAACCTACACCCGGAAATTACTGCAATCCGGGGGCTGATGTCGCCCGCCGTTCAAGGAGTCTTCTCTCCGGTCCGGAGGTAACACGATTCTCCGATGCTTGTTCCTTGCTCTCACCCGTGTATATAATGGCGGTCCCCCGATAAATGCTCCTCTATATCTCCCCCGAATAAGTTCCTCCTCCGATCGCCGGTGCGGTGAGTCTGTCATTTAGTTCTGCTTGTTGTTCCGCGGACCTGGAACTTTTTCCTATGATCGAGCCTCATCTATCTCGCCTGTTACAGATCCAATCCGTTTCACCCCCGCATTCACGATCACGATGGTTTACCCACCGTCGACCGAAACCCAGCCTGGTCTTAGAAAGAGTTGACGCAAGATGAGCCTCATTCCATTCATTGTGGTCCGCATGCGGATCGTCACGGTTGCCCTGGCAATCGCCTGCATGGCCTTTTCACTTCACGGAGAAACCATCGCCGGCACCATACAGTCGGGAGGTACCTCGTCTTCCGTGCCTCTGCCCAACGTAACTGTCACGTTGTTTGAGGCCACGACAGGCTCTCCCAACAGAATTGCCCAGGCAAAGAGCGACGCCCACGGACACTTTCTCATCACGTCATCCAAAGACTCGTCAGAGAGCATCTTTTTCCTGAGTGCCCAGGTGGATATGGGCGTACAGTTTCTTGCCGTTCTCGGCCCCAGCTTGCCCTCAACTGTCACTGTGAACGAACTCACTACCGTAGCCGCCGGCTATTCCATGGCGCAGTTCTACCGGACAGGCATAATTTCGGGTGATTCTTTCGGGCTTCGCCTCGCCGCGGGAATGAATAACAACCTGGTTGACGTGAAATCCGGCAGCCCGTCCCAGGTTCTTCTGAATTCGCCGAATGCTGACCAGACCAACTCGTTGCGGATGACGCGCTCGCTCGCCAATGTGCTGCAGGCCTGCGTAAATTCCCATGGCGCTACCGCCCAGTTGCTGGCCCTGACGATACCTGCGGGCGGGTTGCCGCCAAAAGACACCGTCGAGGCATTGGCAAACCTCGCTCGTGACCCCGCGCGGAACGTGAAGCAGATCTCCCGGTTGGCGGAGCAGTCTTCCTCCTATGCCCCAGCCCTGATCACCGTCCCCGATGCGTGGACGGTCACTGTAAAGGTGAACGACTCCGGGGACGATAGCAACTTGATCGGGGGACTCGGCAACCTGGTCTTTGACGCCGACGGTTATGCCTGGATCACCAACAACGTCGTGCAACAAACGACCCAGTCAAGTAAGACCATGATCGTGCTGAAGCCGAGTGGCCAGGCGTCCGATGGCAGTAACGGCAAGCCGAAATCGCCGGTCACCGGCGGAGGACTTCTTGGCGGCGGCTACGGAATCACCATCGATCCGCGCGGCTTTGTATGGGAGGGAAATTTCGGCTGGGGTCGCGACAACCCTACGCTGGACGGGAACGGCAGCATCTCGGAGTTTTCACCGTCCGGTGTACCCATCTCCGGCCCGGAGGGCTATCAAGGCGGGCCGTTACGCGCGCAGGGTATGGTCGCCGACCCGTCCGGCAACATCTGGATTGCGAGTTTTGGGAATGACAGCGTGTTTGTGTTTCCCGGCGGCGATCCCAACCACGCCCTGGTCTTCCCGGAGCAAGGTGGAAGCGGACCATTCGGAGCCGCCCTTGCTCCCGACGGCACGGTATGGATCAGCAATGGGCTGGTAGGGATCCTGCCCAACAGCCTCGCGAAATACCAGCTGAAGAATGGTGTTCTGCAGCAGAAGTTCCTGCTGAACCAATTTGGAAGACAACTCAGAGGACTTTCCGTCGACTCTCGCGGCAATGCATGGGTCACTTCCCAGGGCGAAGACGCGGTCTACGCCGTGGCTCCCAACGGGACCGTTCTGGGCAAGTTCACCGGAGGCGGAATCATCGGCCCCTGGGGAACCTCCATCGATGGAGATGACAATGTCTGGGTCGCCAACTTTGGTCCGTTACAAGCCGGCAGCGATTTCACCACAGGAAGGCTCTCGAAACTGTGTGGCGCCAATACCTCCGCGTGTCCGCCCGGCACGCGCATGGGACAACCTCTTTCACCAGAGACCGGATACACGGTTCCGTCGGCTGGCAGCCAGGTACTGTTGCACGACGGCAATCCCTTGTACGGTCCCGGTGCGCCACCGAGCTTTGCCCCCATCATGCGCCAGACGAGTTGTCTGGTGGATGCAGCCGGAAATATGTGGACCCTGAACAATTGGAAGCCCAACTTCGACGTGGATGCTACGAGCAATCCCGGTGGTGATGGCGCCATCATCTTCGTCGGGATTGCGAGGCCCCCGAGCCGGGGGAACTAGTGGACTGTAAACGCTGATTGAGTAGTAGAACCAAATCGGCGACAATGCGCGACTTCCTGCGAGTGCAGCTCTCCTGCTTTGTATCAGGCCCTGACTTTAGTCGGGCCGCAAAGGGCTGGTAGGGAATTGGGCTTTATCGATGCCTGCAAAACTAATGTCCCCGTCAGTTTCTTTCGCTGCAGATCCAACCAACGCTTCGTATCATATTACAGTCCACGAGGACCGTTCATTTGGGGAAAAACGGGAACGGACGGGATGATACCGCGCTGTCAATTGACCAAAGGAAGAGAGCGGAGATAGCCGGCAAAAATACCTTCGGCCCCATGTCGACGCATCTCGTACCGCAAGGCTTCGAGCATCTTCGCAAGCTGACTGAGTTCGGTCCCGATCATTGACCGGGTGAGCTATGCCTGTCCAGGGTCGCACCGATACTTTGGAGCAACGCATTCACTTGCCCGTCGACGGCTTCCGTTGCTCGGAGAATCAACACGTAGTGATCCATATAAACCGGGACCCCATTCAGCGGAACAGCCAGCGCCACCGCGATCACGGAGGCCTCGCTGTGTCCCTCAGCATTGACGAGATTCAAGGTTGTGACGTAGAGGCCCAGGTGAGCATCGGCCATCTTGTCAACCACGCATCCCTGATGTTGCCTCACCGCCGATTTCAGGCCGTAAAGAAACAGGTTCACGGTCTCCGTACTGCCATCACCCGGAGCCTGCGGCGCTTCAATGTACATCGGTAATTTACAAGGAACCTTCGCCTGGCCAGACGCGGCGCCAGCCATCAGAACGGCAAACAGCAAAGCAATGACTCTCACTGTGGCTCCCGGGACAGAAGGCTCATGACCGTCCTTTTGATCCTAGAGGAGGAGGGTGATCTCCCACCTGCACCAAAAGACGCAGCGCCTGTGGCCTTTATTTGTAATCTTCGCGGTTTCGGCTGCCCTCGCTCTACAAACACGATCGCGCCTTCACAGTGGTACATCGGCTGCAAACTCGCTAAAGAAGAGTGCGAGCTCGTCTTCTCGCAGCAGGTGTGTACTACGCAGGAACCTGGTCAAAGCCATGGGCAACCCACAATTCGAAACACCGGCAATGGCAGAAGTGCATGAAGCCAAACCACTTGCCGCGCGGGCTGGAATTTGTGCACGGTCTCCCGACGTCAACTCCCGCGAGCTCTGGTTCCGCATGTGCGTGTTTTTCGTTCCCCTAACACGAAAGATGCACTATCATCCGTGCAAAAGATCTTCCTCCTGTGAATGTTTTGTGCATAGAGAGGGAGAGAGGCAGGCGCCTTCCTCGTGAGGAAAACCAAATCCGACCCGAGGACTTCACCAGGGACAACTGATCAATGGCGAGCGGATTGGCAAAGATAAGTCATCTCCGCCGCTCGATTCAATTTTCAAAGTAGAGGGAGGACAAACGATTGAAATCAACACTTGCTCCGGGCATGATTGCAGGGCTCTTCCTGCTCGGTACGTTATCTGCGATTGGTCAAACACAGGGCGCCGCACCCAGCCGGTCTTCAGCCCTTCCCACCTCAATTCACAACCCGCTTGAGAACACAACCAGTCGGTATGACTACGACTTCATTGCCAAGGGCTACGTCTGGAGCAATAAGCCGCTTAAATCCACTGCCGGCAAAATTTGCCAGACCATGAAAGAACACGCCTTCTCTGAGACTCTCTATGGGATCAACGGCGACCAGGACTGGAACGACTGTCTCAACACTCAGATCCGCAGCATTGGCTACTTGCGCTGGTTGCGGAACGGCGGCTTCAAGCCCAACGAAAAAAACCGCACCAACGCTCAGCAGTATTTGAAGAAGACCTACACCATGGGTCCTTGGGGGAGCTACTCCTTTGCCCAGCTGAGCGACGCGGTAAAGGCCACAACCGGCAAAACTATTCCCTAGCTGTTCAATTTCTATCTGCCGCGGGAATAGCTGCCGGTTGGGTCCTTTTCGGAGACGCTCGGAATCTCCCTGATCATTTTTGTTACTAGCCGCGTGGCGCACCGGCGTAGCTGTTGTCGTGACTCACAAAAGACGGATCCTCGCTGCGAAGATCGCAGCCATTGAGAATGGTGCCAATGACCGGAGTGCCGTCATTGGCCAACCGTTCTCTGGCTTCTCCCAATTGCTCCGGGCTGGTCTCGCCGGCGCGGCAGATCAGAATCACACCGTCGGAAACCCGGCTCAGAAGCCGCGCATCGGCCATGCCCATCATGGGCGGAGAGTCGATGAGCACGAACTCATAGTCCGACCGCGCCCGCTCAATCAAACTATCCAGATGAGCGGAATGGAGCAGCTTGGAGATGTTGGCCGCCTCCGATCCACCCGATAACACATAAAGCCCGGGCACGGTGCTGGGGCGTACCACCGAGTCCAGCGTGATGGTTCCCCTGTCTTCCGCCAGAAGCGCCTCGCTCAAGCCGGCGGCAAATTGCGACCCGAAGAGTTTACCCAGCCTCGGTCGCCGGAGGTCGCCATCGATCAGCAGGACCCGCCGTCCGCTCTCCGCAAGACTGATGCCAAGATTTGCTACCGTGGTGGTCTTGCCCGCTTTGGGGCGGGGGCTGGTCACCAGAATTACCCGCGGACTGATTCCGTTTACCCGGCTCAGGAGAATCGAGGTGATCGCGGACTGATAGGCATCCATCATGGTTTCGTTCTCGCACCAGTGCACCATTTCCTTATCGACGGCTGCCGAACCGGCGGTTGTCAAGCCGTCCTCGGACGCCATTGCCGCGCTCTTGGCGCCATCTAGATTACGCAGCGTAAGCGGGATGCGCTCCCTGTTGCCGATGCGCGCCGAAGGAATCACAGCCAATTCAGGAACGTTGAGGTGCTTCAGGCTTTGCCCAGGCGACCGCAGGCTGGCATCATTGCGCTCGCGCAGCACCGTGTAGCAGCCGGCGAAAGCCATCCCGATGAAAGCGCCCAGCGCGAGGTTAAGCAGCAAATTCGGCCGGTAGGCCGTCTTAGAAGGAGTCGCGGGACTAACCACACGCACGTTGCTTGCCTTCAACGCAGCGACGGTGCTCGCCTGCTTCATCCGCTGCAATATGGATTGGTAAAGGTCGCGGTTCGCATCCAGTTCCTTCTTCAGGATGTTGTAACGAACTTCTTTCACCGACTGATCGGCGACCACGCCTGACTGTTGCTGATAGGCGTGGGTCAACAATTCGTTGCGGTGCGATGCTTCCGAGTCCTGCACGCCGAGACGGCGAATCACGTTGGTGCGGTGTTGGGCAGACTGCTGTTCCAGATCTGCGATCTGAGAGTTCAACTGTTGGATTTTGTAGTTTTGCGGGGTGAGGGTGACGCTCAAATTGGAAAGCTGGCGGCGAAGTTCAACCAACCTGGCTCGATTGTCGCGCAAGCTCGGGTCATCCAAAACCTGGGGCATCGACTCGGCAGGCTCGTCTTTCGAAGTCTCTACTTGCGCCTTGGTATCCGCCTCGTCCGCTTCGGACCGGGCTAGATTGGTTTGAATTTGCCGCAATTTGTCCGCCGCAACGCTCTCCTGGTTCTCGCTGGGGATAACGATACCGGTCTGGCGCGTATATTCCTGCAGAGCATTTTCAGAGTCCTCCATTTTCTTGCGGGCGTCAGCGAGCTCCGAGGCCAGGAACTTGTTGGTGTTCCCCGCGGTATCGCCCCGGGCCTCCTGGCCTTGTTCAATAAACTGATCAACCATGGTATTCGCGGTATCCGCGGTCAGCTGCGGCTCGGGACCGAGAACCGTCACTGTGATCAAATCCGAAGTTCCTTCCGCCTTGACGTTGGCGTCCCCAAGCATATCCAGCACCACGCCTTCACGCTTCCCTGGCGCGGCTGCAGGGGCTTCACCAATCCATCTGCGAATGTTTCCCAACAGACCCTGCTTGGCGGCAATGGCAGCGGGAACCTTGGGACCCATCGCCACCGCCGTCCGTTCGACCACGGGTGGGCTCTGCAAGAGCTTGATTTGGGTCTCGATGTATCCGACGCCGCTGGCCTGGCTGGACGTCGGATCGACCTCTTTGGCATTCATGAAGTCCCCGTTGATCCGGTTCACTTCCAGAATTACTTCCGACTTGTAGACCTTGTGCGCGACCAGGGTATACACCACGCTAAGCAGAAGCGCGGTGCCCATGATCACCGCGATAGCGGCGCGATGGCGGCGGAGCAAAGCAGCGTAGCTCACAGCCGCTTCAGGCCGGGGCCGATTGACTCCCACCGGCTGCGACAGCTCGATAGAAGTGGAACGTCGGGAGTTCCGGCCTTCGGGCGAGCGAGGTCCATGAATGATCTGCTGGGTCATCTTTTTTGAAGTCCTTTCGCGTTTGATCCGGCTCGACGAAACCGATGGCTTACACGGTGCAGTTCGCCTGGGACCGGGGTCTCGCATGGGGCCATTTCAGAATGTGGCGTAAGTAAAAAACTGTGCCTTCTAGCGCCAGATGAGAATGCCTGTTCCCACGTTAACCCCCTCTTTGGCCCCGCGCGCACCGATCACCTTGGCCATACTGTTGGGAATGTAAAGGATGTCATCAGGCCGCATCTGCAAGTCAGGTGCTTTGTTTTCCAGGATCTTCTTGACGTTTGCGGAAATCTGTTCCCGGCTTGGGCCGCCATCGGCGCGGAGAATCCTCGTCGAACTCAAGGCTGCCGTTTTGTTCCATCCCCCCGCCAGGGCAATGGCTTGCGTGAGCGACATGGTTTCGTTTTCTGACATGACGTAGCCGCCCGGCCTTTCGACATTGCCCAACACGTAGACCAGGCGCGCGCGGGGAACCGTAATCACATCGTGCGGCTTGATCAGGATATTTGCTTCAGGATCCTTGCCGCTCATGACGGAACGTATGTCGATGTGGGCAATCGAGTACTTGCCCGTGGGATCAGTGAAGGCGCCGGACACTGGGATCGCGCCTTCGCTCAGGTTACGCGTGATCAGCACATTGTCACCCGCATCGGCTCGCAGACCGCCGGCCTGTCCGATCACTTCCATCAGGTTGCGGTTTCCACGCAACTGCACCACACCAGGCCTGGTCACATTGCCCGCAACAGACACCGGTTGACTACGGAAATCGTTCACCTGCACCATGACTTGCGGATCCTTGAAGTACTTCTTGTAAGCGGTCACCAGCTTGTCCTGCAATTGCTCGACGGTCAAGCCGGCGGCATGCACCGGCCCGATCATGGGCAGGGTCACCGTCCCATCGTTGTCGATCTCCAACGGCTTGTTGGGAATGTCATTCGCGGCGAACACTCGCACAGTGATCTGATCTTCCGGGCCCAGGACGTAGCTGGTCACATGGGTCGGCGCGGCTGATGGGGCGGCTGCCGCATTGCCGGCCGTCGACGGTATGGGAGCGTTCATCGGAACACCCACGCGGCCATCCGCTGGGACCACGGCCTGGGCTGACGCCGGAACCAACGCCACGCCCTGCAAGCACAAGGACAACAGGATCAGTTTGGCTGGAGACGGATGCATAAGTTCGCTCACCATGGAAATCGGCCACATCGTAGTGAGAGTCAGCTCGGGATGAGACGGGTTGTCTGGAACGGCCAGGAGTTTCGGGCCGGAGTTTCGGGCCAGACGAAATTACCACGAATATGAGAGCAGCCCAGCTAAAGAGCAGAACTACTTCTTGGCCAGGTCTACGCTTTGGTCTTTGGCCAGTTGCTGGGCCATTTGCAGATGTTCGGAGATGACCTTGCTGCCTTCTGTCGCGGCGTCCTTCACGTGACCGTTGGAAGCTTCCATGCGGAATTCGCTCAGATCCTGCTTGTGGTCTTTCACCATCATTTTAATGTACGCCTGGTCATAAGCAGTGCCCGAGAGGGCTTGCATCTTGCTCATAACCGATTTGTCTTTTTTGGAAACTTCACTGGGGATTTCTACGCCCAGCTGCAGGGCTACCGGCCTCATCTCCTCGTTCAGCTTGGTATGGTCGTCAATCATTTTCCGGGCAAATTGCTTCACCTGGTCGTTGTTGCTCTTTTGCAGGGTCAGTTCGCCTAGTTGCACTTCCGCGATGTTGCCCTGCATGGCCTTCTTGACGAAAATCTTATCGATCGCGGCTTGCTGGTCTGGCTTCATGCCGCCCACGTTGCCCAATTGATCGGCAGGGTTCGGAATCGTGCTCGTCCCGGGCGTCGAGTTGATGGCCGCTCCCTTCGTTTGGCCATCCGCGGGTGACTGTGGCAGGGCACGTGGGGGAGCGATGCAGATGGCTCCGATGAATAGCGATGCGCGGCCGTATGCAATCAATTTGCCGGGAATAGTGGGATTTTTCATCGTTTCCTCCACATCGAGTTTGCCTCCCCGCGGACGCGAGAGATTGTCCACAAGTATATCCACTCCTGAACTTTAGGCGACAGGTAACTCAAACCACGCCCACATTCTAAAAGATCGGCTCGCTTCAACTCCAGAAAAGAACCTGCAATGGGCTGAAGGACCTCACCGGCGAAATTCGTTAAAGCCGTCGGAACAAGTAACCAATAGTGTTATGTAAAGGATGAGGGCTCCTCCACAAACCGTCATCCTGAGAAGCCTGTGACTTTTTTCGATCTTTCGTGTTTTTCGCACCCCACCAGATGTGCTTCAACCCCCTGGCAAAACCGTCATCCTGAGCGAAGCGCCTCATACTCATTGGATCGCCCGCTCGTATCGAGTACAGGCATCCCTTCAGGTGTCTGAAGCTGCCTTACAACTCTCGGTTTGGCTACCGTGTCGAGTTTCCTACGATTTTTTGCGGCTCTACCGCAAACGCGGCCCTGAGCGTCTTTTCATAACAAAGATCCACTTCGGCGCGATACGCGTACGATGCGATGGTTTCGCGACGCTGCGTCGACAAGGATGCCGCGGTCACTCCAAGCGCAATCGCCTCAAGCGTACTCTTTTCCTCGCACAGGCCAACGGCAAGCCCGGCGTTGAACGCATCGCCGGCCCCAACAGTGTCGACCACAACCACAGGCACCGCAGGCACTTCCCGAAGTCCCGCGGAACAACCCCAAAGGACACCCTTACCGCCACGCGTGAGCATGACATTGTCGACGCCCAGCCGCAGCAACTCCAGCACTACCTCGTTATCTTTGATTGGATCGTCGGGGCGCAATCCGAGACAAACGCGGCCCTCGAGTTCGTTGGGAGTCAGCGCAAACACCGCGCTCAGATCGGCATCTCTCAAGTCCATTGCAGGAGCTGGATTAAGAATGAACTTCCTGCCGGCGCCTTTGGCCACCGAAGCGGCGGCGAGTGCTGTGGCCAGCGGTATCTCTAACGGCGATACCGCCACTGCGGACGAAGTAATCGCGTCGCTATGGGCGGTGATGTCGGCCGGTAAGAACTCCCCGTTGGCCGCCGTATCGATGACGATGATATTAGAACCCTTGCTGCTGAAAATGATGAAACCCACGGCCGTCGGTTTTGTCTCGGAAAAAAGAAGAGCGCCCCTGTCGATCTTCTCCTCGTCGAGAAGTCGAACGAACCCTTCGCCGAAAGCATCACGGCCGACCTTGCCGAAAAATCTGGTAGCCGCGCCCAGTCTCGCCGCGCATGCTGCCATGTTGGAGCCCTTGCCGCCGTGGGTCGTGTGAAAGTTCCGGCCGATCACCGTCTCCCCTTCGAGCGGGATGCACGCCACGTCCATCACCAACGCAGCAATATAGCTGCCCACAACTGTGACTGTACTCATAAGGATGTTTGTACGCCGCGGCTCTCTGCCTTCGCCAGGATGGCGTCTGCCAGCAAGCGCAGTTCCGCAACTTCCTCGGCCCGGGCAGTCTTTACGACAGCGCCGACCATTTCTCCGCAGCGGTCCCGAATCTGCTGATACCTGGACTGATCTTCGCCGCGGATTTCCAGGAGCTTTTGTAACCAGCGTTTGCCATAGCCCGCATGCATGGTTTCGTCGGCCCAGTCGAAATCCATGTCGTGTTCGCTGGCCGCATCGCCGATGGAGTGAAAGGCTTTCACCCGCTCCGGCTTGTGGCGAATGTTCTTGGTCTCAAAGAAAAAGAGCATGCCCAGCCGGTAGATGGGGTCCTCTCCGGAAGAAGCGAGATAGATGTAGTTGCCGAGAGGCAATTCCTCCGGCTGGTAGCCCCAGGCGGCGAGCCGGTCGCGTCCCATTCTGCAGTGCCGCGACTCGTCGTAAGTCCAGCGCGCGGCATCGCGGATCCATTCCCACGGCAACACTTGAGCGAAGGAGCTGAGAATAATGCCGCCCGTCTCGACGGCCCAAACCTCGTTCAAGTGGCTGATTGCCGAACGAAGCTGAAGGCGGTAGCCCTCGCCGTAAGGGTAGCTTGGATCGACATTGTCCGGCCAGTAGAAGCGGCTCAATTGGTAGTGCTCGTCGCGTGCGGGCTCAATCGGTACCGCGTAAGGACGGCTCCCAGGCAGGGGCTGGTCGTAAAGATCGATAAAGTCGACCGGTACACGCTCGGTACCCACGCCACCGAGCACGCTCAATCGCTCCAGGAACGCAGCCGTCCAGGCTTCTGCCCCGGCGCGATCCGCCGGCCGGCGCGCTAGTTCCTGATCGGCCCACGTCCGCACCGTCTCGATCTGCTGACGTTTTTCCGTCAACGCGAGATGGAGGAAGCGGTGGGTCGGTGCGTCGGCGAGCGGATCCGAGTAGTGGAGGAATTCCGCATAGGCATCTCGCACCGCCGGGAGCAACACGGTGCCCAGCACAGAGAAAAAAGCCGCCTCTGAGGGGGAGTTGCGCAGTTCGTCGAAAAGTTCGACCAGCGATCGGTCGGCTCCTTCCTCATACAGCGAGCGGCTCGGGTACCGCAACTCGAAAATACGCTCGCGCAGTTCGTTCGCGGTTTGCGCGTTCTGCCAGGAAAAGAATGGGAGGAGAGTTTTCGGTTCGATCGCGCCAATCAGTGGCAGCCAGGCAGAGCAGCCAATCACCAGGGAGCGCTCACAAAAGTAGAAGCGTTTAAGAATTTCGGCGGTGCCGAAGCGCATCCAACGAGCGCGCGGTTGAAGACCTCGCAAGAGGGTCATGAGGCAGAGCCCTTTCAAGAACACTCGCGATCAGACGGGACTGACGCTTTCCAATGAGTCAGTGGTCGGCCGTGCTTGCAACGATGTTGCCGAAGCTTCTTGCCTTCCTGCATCGTCGTCGTAGCGCTCTCAATTTAGCACGACTCATCAACCCCGGACGCCGGAACTGGATTCCCGCCGCGACCGGCTTCGCCTTCGACACCCTTCTAGAGAGAGTTGACTCCGGCAGGCTGTCCCTTTCCCCAGCCAGCCGCCCGGGGGGCGGCAATCAGAGAAAATCTGATCAACTCAATCAAACAAATAACTTAGCTTCCGCCCGCCCTTTAATCGGCATATGCAGGTTCGGGGAAACACGACCCTCCCTCCCACCTCGCCTACCCGGAAAGCGTCAGAAGCCTGACGCAAAGGTAACGGACACGTCTACGAACGGTCTTGTACCCGCGCCCAGTCGACCGTACTATGTGGAAAATGAAAGCGGCGAAGCCAGCGTAGAGGCCCACGTCGAGAACGCTGTGGCAGCGGAACGAACCAGGATGGCGGTAACGGTTGGATGTTTGCTGATGCCTGTAAACTGGGTCAACAAGAAGGCTCTTCCCGTATTCACTCCGGCAGATATCGGCCTGTTCATCACCAGGCATAGGGGCTGGGGAGTGTGACTGTTTTCTGACTTCCTCTTAAATCTGTTCTTCAGGCTGTAGCGCAGCCCATCTTCTCGTGAACTGCAAAAAGGACCGAGAGTACAGCATGGACACGCCGTCGCCGGAATTAAAACAGCTATGGGTTCGCGTTCTCAAACGCGTTCATCCTGATTTGGCAATTGACGAACAGGATCGAATACGCTGCGAACGGCTCACGAAACTGGCCAATGAGGCCTATCAGGCCGCCGACCTGGAAGCGTTGAGAGCGGTTCTCACACCTCCACAACCACCCATGGATTTCGCTCCCGCGACAGTCTTCTCCTTTAAGCGCTGGCTTCCTGTAGCGATGGTGGTCGTAGTTCTCATTTGCGGAGGCTTCTCCCTTTATTCGGTAACAACCAGTCAACATACCCTGGCGAGCAGCATCACAGCACAGGTCGATCGCACCAGGGCTCCCATACAAGCTCACGGGGAGGTGGGTCAGCCGCCGCCATCCAAGTGGTATGGAGACGTCATTCACAACAGGATCTCGCGGAACTTGAATCCATCCACGGTCGTCAACACACCCGCGGGAGCCACCGCGATCGTCGGGTTCACCATCACACGCGAGGGCTCTCCTCAAAATGTCTCCCTGGTTGCATCAAGCTGGTCTCCCTCGTTGGACTTCTCCTGTGTGAACGCAGTGCGGCAAGTCAGAACATTTGGGCCGCCGGAAGGGGGAACCAAAGACAGTCTGAACGTTATCTACGACTGCTCCTACCACCCGCCGGATGTTCCGCAAGCGCCTGAAAAGATAACCACGCCCGCGCCCACCCCCGTGCCCTTGCCCGTAGCCAATTCTGTCAAACCCTCGCCCTTGTACATGAAGCAGATGGCGGAGCGGCTCCAACAGAACTTTCGTAGTTACGAACTTGTGGATGCGAACGTTCCCGCAGGAAACTCGGCAGAGACGTGGTTCGAGGTGAACCGCGATGGTTCTCTCCGCGATGTCAGAATAGGTAAGGCCAGCGGCTGGAGTTCCTTGGACTACGCATGCGTGCGGGCCGTCATGCGGACTGCGACGGTCGGCGCGTTGCCGGAGGAATACAAGCCACGCACTCTCCCCGCGACCTTCGTCTGTACCTATAATGGCAGCAACCCATTACACACCGCCAGGTCTGTTGATTCTGTAACGGACAGGTCGGGTCTGTATGTGGCCTCTGTCCACAACGCAAACCATCAATAGGAACCGGCCCTTTTTATTGGCCTGCAAATTAGTCCAGGTTGGAAGGGACGTTGCGGGACAAATAACCTGCCGTGCTTGGCCGTCATTTCAATCTCACCTGTGAAACAACTGGCTGCGGATTGTTAATCAACTGGTTATCGTTATCCAGCCGCAACACGTCCACCAGGATGGCCCTGACGAATTCTTCGTAATTCGCTCGACGCGCCTAAGCCTTGAGGCGTATATCTTACCCACCACGCGGCCCGCAACTCGGACCCGGGTGAAAGAGAGGGTTGATCGGATGCAGTACATGATCACTTGGAACGAACGTCAGCAAGGCTCGCCCATCGAGTACGAAAATGCGCAGAAGCGAATCCTGGAAGTCTTCAGCCCGTGGAAGGCGCCGGCCAATTTCAAAATCCAGTCGTTCGTCATCCGCGTCGGTGATTGGGGCGGATATATGTTGATGGAATGTGACGATCCTCTCGAAGTGCATAAGTTCTGTTCAATGTTGCCTGCCTTCACCTTCGAGGCTCGCCCCGTCATCCCCGTCGCCGACGCCATTCGCGTGGAACTCGAAGCGATGGCCTATCGCGATGGACTGAAAAGCAAGTGAAGCAGCGCATCCTCACGGGGGAGTGATAGGGAAAAAGAAAGAGCCCCTTTGCGACGATTGCCAAAGGGGCCCTTCGACTTTGACCGTTCTCGATCGAAACCTACTCGCCGATAGTACTGGTGCCCTCAACCCGCTGCTTTGGCCGCGCATCCAGGTTGGGTGTAGCGAGCGTCCCATACTGGATCGTTCGCAGCACATGCTCCGCTCCGGTGACATCAAAGATCAGGCTGACTTTAGGATGACTACTGTCCGCAGGCAACATGATCCACGTCAGCGGCTGGCTGGGCGTCCCGATCTTCTCGAGCGTCACCATAGACCGTGTCCGGTCGACCGAAAGCGTATAGGACCCAGCTTCATAAGCATGGTTCTTGGCCACAAAGCTGAACGGTACATCCACTGCTTTCAGTTCGGCTGCAAAAGCTGCGGAAGTGCAAAGGGCGGCGGACAAAAGAACCAGGTTCCTGAAGCGCATTAGCATGGGGTTTTCCTCCGAGAACCACGCTAACCCCGCGCCATACCCTCTCGTGTCAAATTGCCGTCGAGTTTTCGTCCAACCTTTTTTGACGGCGCGTTTCCAAACAGCACATCGTCAATGCTTCATGACTCCTGCAATCTGCTGGCGCGTCTTTCTCTCTGCCGCCTGCCGCTCGGGTTCGCTCAAATTCTCCAACAGCCGCAGCGCGCGTTCCGTCAACTTCACGCCCTCATCGCGCGCTCCGCGCCGCATCGCAGCACCCGCCGCGGCGCAGAGCGCCTGGGATGCGCGCGCCCACTCGGCTGCCGCCTCGAAGTGCATGGCCAATTCGCTGGAGACATCCAGTTCACGCCCGGCAAACAGCTTCTCCAGCTTCTCCGCCACTCGCAAATGCCGCCTGGCGCGCCGTGCCGGAGATTGCCTGGCTCGCAGCACCTCGCGGTATAACCCATGGGCGAACACATAAAAGGCGGACTGCGTCCCGTCCGGCAATTCGTCGTGCCCGGCCGGATGCAGGAAGTGCAGCCGGCGTGTCAGCTTCTCATACTGATCTTCGATGTCCTCCAGATCGCCGTCCAACGCCGCCGCCGCTGCCCATGCAGGGAAAATGACGCCGATTAGGCTCGCCGCTTCGAGCAGGCGCTGGTCAGCTGCGTCCAGCCGGTCGATCTGCATTTCGATCATCTCGGAAAGAGCCGTGGGCACCCCAGGGTCGATTTCCGCCAGCGCCGAACTTAACTGCCAAACCCCACCTTCCTGCCGTATAAAACCTTGCCCGATGAGGTGTTCGAGCATCGCAATCATGAACAGGGGATTACCCTCACAATGCTGGTGGACGAAACTGGCCAGCCCCTTGGGGAGCGTCTCCTCATTCGATTCCTGGCCCCCTAATGCCTGGGAATTCAACTCTTGGATCAGGTAATCCCGCACGGCGTCCCTTCCCAGCGGACCCAGCGGCACATCCGCGCACAGCTTGTGCGTAACCAGGTCCTGCTTCAGCCGCTTCAGCGGATGCTGGCCGGCACTCACTTCCGCCGGCCGGTAAGACGACAGCAACAACAACCTGGAGGCCTGCCGGCGCCGGGCCAGCGCCGAAATCAGATCCAGTGTCGATAGGTCCGCCCAGTGCAGGTCCTCGAAGACGAACACCAGTGTCTTGTCAGAAGCCATGGCTTCGATGGCATCGCATATCTCGTTCAACGTCCGCTCGCCCCGCCCCGCCATCGGCGCCGGACCATCGCCGCGCAGCGCAGCGAACTGCGCATACCAGCTCGGCGCCCTCTGTTGCATCACGTGTAAATATTTCTGGCCCTCGTTCGGCGAACAAAGCTGTCCCAGCGCTTCGATCACCGGATAATAAGCTTCCTTCCCGGCGAACCCTTCCACACATTGACTGCGCGCGATGCACACCTGGTCTTCGCTGCACCATTGCCGGCAGAACAGGTCGATCAAGGCCGTTTTTCCGATGCCGGTTTCCCCGCTGAGCAAGATCACCTGCCGGTCCCCCTGCGTGGCGTGCCCTAGCCGTTCGTTGAGCCGTTGGAGTTCCTGCTGCCGCCCCACGATGTGCCCTTGTTGTGGACCCTGTTGCGGCTGATGTTGTGGCCGTGGCCGGGGACTTTCTGCCGCGTGCCCGCTGCCATCTTCCACCAGCGCCAGGAACCAATACCCGCGCCCCGGAACAGTCCGGATAAACCGCGGGTTTTCCACACTGTCTCCCAGCAGCTTGCGCAACTCCAGGACGTAAGTCCGCAACACCTGTGGTTGCACATAGGTTTCCGGCCACAGTTTGTCCAGCAACTCGTCATGGGTCACCAACCTCTGCGGATTTTCGACAAGGTATCGCAACACGGCAAACGGCTTCGGAGTCAGGCCGATCCGTGTGCCGTTTTGCCACAGGCATTCGTTCCTGGTGTCAAGTTGAAAGCAGCCAAATTGCTTCATTGCGTTTCAGGATGGATAAAGCTTCTGGATAAACTGCTGGTTCTGCCTCTGAAAGTTAGACCTGTCCAATTTCTCTACGGCATCAAGCAGCTTCCTGAGAGTGTTCCCGCAGGGTTACGGTATTCCACTACGCCATCGGAGTATACGACATGCCGGGTTCCTGATTTACTCTTTTAGAGCGAGGAGCTGGAAAATTGCGCGTCCTTTTTTACGTTCTGATTGCCTGCCTGGCGCTTCCCCCCCAACATTCTCGCTCAGCTGCGCGGTGTCCCTATTGAAAACATTGATCGCACCGTTAATCCTTACACAGATTTCGACGCGTATGCCAACGGGCAATGGCGCGCAACCCATCCTATACCTCCCATCCAGGTGGTATGGGCCATCCGCACCATCACGCAGGACGATACCCTCGCTCGTCTGCGCTCCATTGCCGAAGACGACGCCGGCAAGGCGGCGACCCTGCCCAAGGGTTCCCCGGGCCAACTCACGGGCGATTTCTACGCCGCCTGCATGGATGAACCGCGGATCAATGCGTTGGAGTTCAAGCCACTGCAACCGTTGTGGGGAAAGATCGAAACCGTGCAGGACGCGAAAGCGTTGGATGCCGGGATCGCCGGACTGCAGCAGATCAACATAAGCGCACCCCTCGATCTCTCCTCCGCACAGGATCTGCACGACCCCGCGCACGTGATCGCGGAGATCGACATCGCTGGCTCGGGCCTCCCTGACCGTGATTACTATCTGCGCGATGAGCCGCGCTTCAAGGATGCGCGCGAACGATATGTGTTCTACGCGCACAAGATGTTCACCCTGGCCGGTATGGACGAGGCGGCGGCGAATCGAGCCGCGGCCGCGGTGATGAAGATCGAGACCGCGCTCGCACAGGCGCGCCTCAGCCGTGTGGCGTTGCGCGATCCCGCGGTGCAGGATCATCCCATGACCTTCGCGGAGCTGAAAGCACTCGCTCCGCATTTCGACTGGGACCAGGAATTCGCGCTGCTGGCCGTGGGAAAAGAAGGCCACATCAATATTCCACAGCCCAAATTGATGGCCGCGTTCGACAGCCTGCTAACCAAGCGTTCTTTGCAGGATGAAGAACAGACTTGTCATGGCCTCTTGCCCCGCCCAATTTGAAAAAGCGCTTCGGTCCATCAACCACTTTCCATGAGAATGGGACCCTCCCCTTTGTCATCCCGCCTGTCCCGGCGTGCCGTGGAGGGGTCTGCAGTTCCACGAACCCTCGTGAAAATGTTCCTTGAAAGAACGCAGCCGGGTTACCAAATAAATCTTCTTTCGCTTTCGGCGAGGGTGCTCCCCCTACGCATTTTGCTAACAAGAAAACAGATGAACCCTGGCCAGAGGAATCAGCATCCGCTCCGGCCGCTCCGCGAGCCGCGCCGCCGTCATACGCTCCAGCTGCGTCATGAACGCCTCGAGTCTCGCTGCGTCATGGCTATTCTCCAGCCCCTCCGCCAGCGTCGGAAAAACCGAGGCTCGCGAAAATGCCGCCCATCGCGCGCCAAAGGTCCCTGCGTCTCCATCGCGCTCAAAGTCCGCCCAGATATGATCATCGCCCAGAAACACTTGCGCCTCTTCCACTCGCAGCCCCGCAAAGCTCCCCGCCGTGCCAAAAGGAGCCAGAAATTCTTCCCGGCTCCTCCCCACTGTCGGAATCACCATCCTCCGCAGCTCTTTCTCCTCCATAAAGCCGCTCTGTGCCATCTCCGCCAGGGACCCGTACATCGCCTCCAGAAGTGCCCGATAGCCGAACTCGCCGCGCTCATCGACGGCCATGGTCAATACCACCAGATGGCCGCCCTTACACAACTCCCGCCCCCGCGCCACAAGAAACCGTCGCCAGTCTTCCGCCGCTTGCTGGTGGAAGGCCTCTCTCACCGCCGCATCGCCACTCGCCGCCACCTGCACCTGGTCGGGAATCGCCATCGGCGCCCGGCTTAGCCACTGCACCGCCCACGAACTCCACCCCAGGGAGACCGTTTCTGCCGGAAGAACCTGCTCATAGAACGACCGCCCCACCGCCAACGCAAACACCGCCGCATCGCGCTTCAGGTAACTCTGCGGATCATCGCGCAGCGTCTCAAACAGCGCGGTAAAGTCATTTCCCGGCTGGTCGACGTGCACCACGCAAATCGCCCGCTCATCTCCCACCCGTTTCCGCAGCACATCGATTGCTGCCCCCAGCGGCTCCAGCGAGTTATGTCCTTGCGACGAGCCATAGTCGCCAATTACAATCGGCAGCCGCCCGCCAGGCAAAGAGACGGCCCGCGCCGCCTGCTCCAGCATCGGCACCGCCGGAGACAACCCTGCCGCCTGCACCGCCGAGCTGCGGTTATACCGCCCTTGTCCTTCCATCGCCGCCGGCTTCACTGCTTCAGATCCCGCCACTGTCCATCCTCCCGCGCCAATTTTAGCCCGTAGGAAGTTCGCTCACCGGTTCGCCCTTTTCGCTGACGCGTTCGATCTTCCCCACCAGAAAGATGTAGGACCCGGCGCCCATCAGTGCCATCGCAGAAACGGCGATCAGCGGCCGCGTGAAATCGTTCCCTTTGATCAGAAATCCAATGGCCAGCGGGACGACGATGGCCGCCAGATTGCCGATGAAATTGAATACCCCGCCGGTTAGCCCAATCAGCCGCTCCGGAGCCATCGCCGAAACCAGCGACCAGGTGATGGACCCGAAGCCGCAGCCGAAAAAGGCTACCGTCAGGCAGGCGCTGATCGAAAGCGGATCGCTCACATAATTCGCCACCACGATGGAGCTCGAAAGCAGCATGCCCACGATAATCGGCAGCTTGCGCGCCAGGGTCAGCGAGCTTCCTTTCCGCAGCAAGCCGTCAGAAACAAAGCCTCCCAGGAGCACGCCGGCAAATGCGCCGAGGAACGGCAGGGCCTCCAGCAGTCCCGACTTCGCGAAGCTCACGTGACGGTAGGTGACCATGTAGGTGGGGAACCAGGTCAGGAAGAACCACTGCGTCGCGTTGATCCCGAACTGACCGAGGTAGACGCCCCACAGTTTTCGACTTCCCAGGACAATCTTCCAGTCCGCCCAGGCGAGGACTCTCCTTTGCCGCCGGATGCGCTGGGTCAGGTCGGGTATGCCTCCGCGGGAAGCGATGTGATCGATCTCAGACTGGTTGACTCCGCTAAAATCTGCCGGGTCGCGATACAGCACGTACCAGACCACGGCCCAGGTGAGCCCCGCCGCGCCGGTGACGGCAAAGACCGCTCTCCACCCATAGGAGAGGTCAATCCAGGACAACAATGGGGTCAGAAATCCGAGGCCCACGTACTGACCGGAGGTGTAGAACGCGATGGCGCCGGCGCGCTCGTCTTCCCCGAACCAGGTGGTGACCACGCGATTGTTGATCGGATAGGAGGGCGCTTCAAATGCGCCCACCGCCAGACGGAGAAACAACAGGCCTAGAAAGCCTGTGGTCAGCCCCAGCGACAGGGTCGCCAGCGACCACAGGCCCAGGATGCAGCCAAACAGATAGCGCGGATGCACGCGGTCGACCAGCCATCCGCAGGGGATCTGCAGCGCGACGTAGGTCCAGCCGAAGCCAGACAGAACCACGCCCAGTTTGACCGGCGTCAGGTTCAGCGTGCGCGAGAGCTGCGGTCCCACGATGGAAATGTTGCTGCGATCGAGGTAATTGATCACCACGATGACAAACAGCATCATGGCAATGAGGAATCGTCGCTGGCTGGGGGCCTCGGGCATCACGCGTGGATGAGTCACAGTTCGTTAGCGGATTGTCGCACAGAAGACAACACCTGCCTGATTGGTGGCCCTGAGCGGCACGACTGAAGTCGTGCCTGATACAAAGCACCAGACTGGTAAATGCCCGAAAACTCGGGGTATTTCCGCAGATTTGGATCTATCCACTCTCTCGAAAACATTTCCAGGAGAAGTCGTCAACACAGAGATCTCTGCGCTCCGCTCCCCCAGATTTCCTGTGGAACTTGGTGGCATTGATAAGCTCTGTGCGCCTTTCTCTACGGAAAGCCGCATGCGTGGCAGCCGTGAGTGTTGCGAGGTAGGAAATCTGGGTACGCTTCGGTCGAGGTGACAAAGGGGAGGGTGACGCTTCCATTTTGGTATCGGTTGCAGGGATCCCAGGTCTCAAACGCGAGACTGCTGCTCAGTAGGTATTGTCCCCTTATCTCCTAACATACTTCATTGTCATCCCGAAACAATTGAGCCGCGAGTAAATACAACCGCGGCTTTAGTGGGATGCTGATTCTTGCACGTGCGTTTCTGTGAAATCAAAAAAAGTTGGGCCGGTTACACGGACACCGCCACAATAGGTCTTTCTGTCGCCATCGGTCCAGAATAGGACCAGTCTCCCGACCGTAGAACGGCGTCAAATAGCGCTTCCACAGGATCGAATTATCGCCCTAGGTCTCTTGACACTGTCAGACGTTTCCACATATATTTCGGGTCGCATACTAATGGGCTCGGCGTTCGTTTCCGAGTGACGACAGATCGACAAATTGATAGCGGTATACCCGGACCGGGTTTTGCGAAGCAGATCCGTCAATAGACCCCCATGGATTCATTTGAGGGGCGAATCATCGTTCACTTTAGCGGAGGCAGTATGGCGCACAGGCCGAGGTTTCTACATGAAGCAGGATCGTGTCCGGCAGGCAGCTGCGTGCTGGCGGCGGTGCTGATCGTAGGGCTGGTAGGGACGTTCACAGCAAGAGCGCAAGTCCTTTACGGCACACTCACCGGGACAATCAAAGACGACACCGGCGCAGTGATTCCCAATGCAGCCGTGACGCTGACCGACCAGGCTACCGGACAAGTGCGGTCTGCGACCGCCAACGGCCAGGGCGACTACCAACTGACCAACCTGCTACCGGGTACGTACACCTTATCCGTGCAGGGGACAGGTTTCGCGGGATACACGCAGAAAGGCATCGCGATCGAGATCAATCGGCAGGTACGTGTGGATGTGACGCTCCAACCGGCGGGTGTAACGCAGGTGGTCACGGTCACGGAAGCGCAGCCAATGCTGCAGACGGAAACGGCGGAGGTGAACCACGAAATCACCGACCAGCAGATCGCCCAGCTTCCTATCACATCCAGCCAGGGGCGAAATTACCAGTCGCTGTATACGATTATTCCTGGGGCAGCGGCGGTCGCCGAACAGAACTCGACTGCTTCCAACCCGTCGCGCGCGATGTCGCTGAACGTGAACGGCGTGGAAGACATGAGCAACACCACCCGCATCGACGGCGCGATTAATACCTACGGCTGGCTGCCTTACCTGGTGGCGTACGTTCCGCCGGCTGATTCCATCCAGACGGTCAACATCGTGACCAACTCTTTCAACGCCGAGCAAGGCGTGGCTGGCGGAGCTTCGATCAACGTGATCACCAAGAGCGGCTCCAAGGACTTTCACGGCAGCTTGTGGGAGTATTACCAGGATGCCGCCATTAGTGCGCGGCCTTATACGGCCACCCCACAGTCACAGCCGACTCTGCCCAAGAATATCTTCAACGAATACGGCTTCTCCATCGGTGGCCCCGTCTATATCCCCAAGATCCTGACCCGCAAAGACAAGCTTTTCTTCTTCCAGGATTTCGATCGAACCACGCGGCGCCAACTGATTACTGGAACCCAGACAGTTCCGACCAGCGCCATGCTGGGCGGAGACTTCTCCGCGGTGTTAACCGGAGCAGGAGCGGCCGACACCATCCTGTACGATCCGCAACCGGGCGGTACGGGCGCTTACCTGCCCGTTGGCTCGCGACCTACCTTCCTGTCGGAATACGGCTGTAATTGCATTCCGGCGTCCCGCCAGTCGACCGCCGCAGCGAAGATGCTTGCTCTGCTCTCGCCGATTTCGTCGACGATCACCAATCCGAACTATGCTGCCCAACTGGCGAACGACTATCTGGGCAGCGGGACGCTGGGATATAACCGCAACCAATCGGATACCCGGATCGATTACATTGCCAGCCAGACCACGACGGTGTTCGGTAAGTACAGCATCGAACCATTTTCCGTGACCGATCCGCAGGAGTTGGGTATGGCCGGGGGCGGCACGTTTGACGGTGGACAGCCCGGAGCGGCGAGCGGCCGCCTTCAGAACGTGGGGCTAGGGGCCAGCCATGTCTTCACCCCCAACCTGGTTATTGATGCAGACTTTGGCTATACCCGCCAGGTGACCGGCGCCCAATCGACGATCGACATTGCCGGTGGCGACTTCGGCCTTAATGTGCTGCAGATTCCAGGCACCAACGGTGTGGGGCCGAATTACATCGGCCAGCCCACCTTCGCGTTTGGATCGTCGACATCGAACATGGGCGCAACCAGCGCCTTTTCGTCGCTGGGCAATAGCAACGGCGCCAACCCGTTCCTGTTTCGCGACAATCAGTTCACCGGCGATGTGAACCTGAGTTGGAACAAGGGCAGCCACGCCCTGAAGTTCGGTTTTACTTACTATCATTTCCTGCTCAACCACTTTCAACCAACGAGTGGAGGCGGCGTCAGCAGTCCTCGAGGCGGCTTCATGTTCCAGGGGGGGATGACCAGCAATTCGGCGACCGCGATCACCGGTTACAACGCTCTGGCCGATTTCCTGCTTGGCCTGCCGAACAACGGCACCGGGATTGCGGTGGCCAAGGAGACGCAGCTTACTAATCCCAATTCACTGCGCTGGTCAGAGTATGCGGGCTACGCACAGGATCAATGGAAGGCGACCCCCAAGCTGACCGTTACCTACGGACTCCGCTACGAATTTTATCCGCCGCCTTATCGCGATCATACCGGTGTCTATCGCCTGGATCCTACCCTGCCGCAGTCGGCGAACGTGATTGTGGGCGGCGTGAACGGCCTGCCAAAGAACGCCGGGTACCAGATGGGTTGGGGCACGATCTTTCCCCGTCTGGGCATTGCGTATCGTCTGAATGACCGATGGGTGGTTCGTACAGGAACCGGCCTTACTTCTGATCCTGACAGCCTACGCTTCTTGCGCGATGCGTTCCCGGAAGACCTTTCACCGACCTACAGTGGAACAGCAACCGGCACGGTTGCTATTGATCCAACGACGGGGACGCCGTTAACTCTGGTAAACGGCATTCCGCCACCGGTCTTCCCGAACTTCTCCAGTGGCTACGCTTCCCTTCCGGTCAGCGGTTCGACGAACACGGCTCCGGCGAATTATCGCCGCGGCTATATCGAGAGCTGGAACCTTTTCGTCCAGGGCGACCTGGGCGCGAAGATGGTGGCGAATATCGGGTATGTGGGAACTCGAGCGGTGCGGCAGTTGTCCGGCGTGACCCTGAATGCGGCGCCGCTGCCGAGCGGTTCGACGGTCTGCATGGCAAATGGACAATACAACCCTTCGTCGCCGTATTACACCCACGCGTTGGGATCAAACCCTTGCAACTTCGCGGCCAACGAACTGATCAACACCGAGAACTGCGCGGGCAGCAACAGCGCCACCTGCTACAACACCGGTGGGATCACGATGAACGAACCTATCTTCTCCGCTAACTACAACGGTATGCAGGCGCAGTTAACGCGGCTTGCGGGACATTCATCGCAGTTTGGACTGGTCTACACATGGTCAAAGGCGATGGACGACGAGGACAACGGCGCCGGGTCTGGTTCCCAAGGAACGGCATTCTCTTATCCGGCGTACTTTTCCTTGAATCGGGGCTTAGCGACGTACGACCGGAAGAACAACCTGCAGTTCTGGGGCATCTACAATCTGCCTTTCGGCGCCGGCCAGCGTTGGGCTAACCATGGCATAGCAGGCGCCATCGTTGGAGGCTTCCAACTGAATGGGCAGCTCAGCCACATCAGCGGCCAGCCGTTCTCCGTGAGCCCGTCGGCATCCTCGATCAACGACCCCGGCAACACCGAGTACGCCAACCTCGTCAAGCCCTACCATCAGCTGGGCGGGCACAACCGAACCCCGGGGAACACCTCCATTTCCGGTGGGAGAGCATGGTTCGATCCAACGTCGTTCGCCAACCCGGCGGAGCCCACATACTCACCCACCCAGTTGCCGTCTGAAATCGTTTCTCCCGTATTTGGCAATACTATGCGCAATGCATTCCGTGGTCCGGGAATGACTTATATCAATGCCAGCGTCTTCCGCTCATTCCACGTGTATCGTGAGTCTGCGTTTCAGATTCGCTTCGAGGCGTTCAATGTGCTCAATCACCCAATTCTGACCAACCCGAACGCGACCATCGGCGCCGGAACATTCGGCTACACCACCACCTTCGGCACCACCCCTCCGCAGGCCCCACGAGTGCTGCAGTTTGGCGGCCGCTTCAACTTCTGATTTATTTGCCGGCATGCCCGGTTTCGTTTTGCGATGAAGAAGCCGAAAATTGCACAGGGGTAACAACGATGACCGATCGTCGGGGGTGCCGTCTTCAGAGACTTGGCGCCATGCTCATCATTGCCAGCGTGGCCAGCGTGATGCTGGGACAACGTGGTCACCAGGGAGGGGGTGACTTTGTATTGGATCACGCGGTCACCATCCTAGTAAGCCCGGACGAGCCTGGACCAGTCCGGTTAGCCGCTGAAGATTTGGCAGGTGACTTTGAGAAGGTGCTGGGCACCAGGCCGAATATTGTCACCCGCATGGAGGACGCGGGACAGGAGACGATCCTGGCTGGAGAGGTGGACAGACTTCCGCCGGCGATGCGGCCCAAAGGATTGAGTGCACCGGAATCGTTTTCGATTGCTGCGGTCCGGGCCTCAGGCAAAAATCGCGGCGGACACCTGGTGGTTTTGTGCGGAGCCGACATGCGCGGCACCCTCTACGCGATCTACCAGTTCTCCGAGGAGCATCTCGGTATCGATCCGATGTATTACTGGACGGATCATGTACCGGAACATCGGAGTCAAATCAACCTGCCTTCTTCTTTGGCGGAGACGTTTCCCGCGCCCGTTTTCAAGTATCGCGGATTCTTCATCAATGACGAGGACCTGTTGACAGGATGGGCTCCGGGGGCAAAAGACAAAACAGGCATTTCTTTAGAGGCGTGGAACAAAGTGTATGAGACCATACTGCGCCTCAAGGGAAATATGGTGGTTCCGGGAACATGGATATTTCCCGATAATGCGCAGGTTGCGTTGGCGGGAAAGCGGGGTCTGATCCTCACCCAACATCATGCGATTCCGCTCGGCCTGAATGTTGCCAGGTGGCCAAAGGACGTTCCTTATAACTACTCCACGCATCCCGACATTCTGGAGCGGGCGTGGAAAGACGCGGTCGCGACCTATTCGCCCACTCAGGAAATTCTTTGGGACGTTGGACTGCGTGGCCTTTCCGACGTGAGCTATGCCTCGATGGACCCCAGTGTGCGAGATAACGATAAGGCGCTAGGCGCATTGATCAGCAAGGCGATTGCAGAACAGATCAAGATTGTGCGCGTGGTTCGTCCAGACGCCAAGTTTGTGACCGACCTGTGGCAAGAGGGCGCGCGGCTGGTGCAGCAGGGCGACATGACCATCCCGCCCGATGTGATCACAGTGTGGGCGGATACGGGCTATGGCGATTTGCAGGACGGGGGTAAGGTGGCGGCCGGCGAGGGTGCTTACTACCACACGGCGATGATGAACAACCGCGCAAATCAGCTCACCGAAATGGTGCCCATCGAACGCATCGTGAACGAGATGGGCCGCTACCAGAAGGCGGGCGCTACGGCGTATTTTCTGGTGAACACCAGCGACCTTCGCCCGGTGCCGATGACCACCAATGCCGTGATGGAGATCGCGTGGAAAGGAATTCCGCCAGGTGGCGCGGATGAATACTACCGCGAGTGGACAAGCGAAGCGTTTGGACAGCAGGCAAGCCTTGCGCTGACGCAAATGTACAAGGACTACTTCCACGCGGCTGCCCAGTTCGGCGAGCCGGCCAAAGAGTATGGTGACCAGCTGTACCACACCGAGGGCCGCCAGTTGATGCTGGCATACATGATCGATTCGCCTTTGTACACCGTGCCTAGCCAAGCCCCAAAGTGGGAGCCGCCACGTTTCGTTCAATCCAGGACGGGCGAGTCCCAGGGCAAGGAGTGGATGCTCGAGACGGCCAAGCATGAAATACAGCAATGCGGAGAAGCCAGGCCGCGATGGGATGCGGTGTGGAAGGAGGCGAACGAAGCGAAATCGCTCATCCCCGCGGATCGCATGCAATTTTATAGCGCGGCGGTCCTTACCATGATCACCATCAATCGGGAAAGCAATGACATGCTCTACCTGGTCTCGAAATCGATTGTCGATGCCCACGGTGGCCGGCAAGCGGATGCAGAGCGAGAGGCCCAAGAGGCGGTCAACGACCTTAAGCAGGTTGAGGCAGCCCAGAGCAGCGCCGAGTATGGCAAGTGGAAGAACTGGTATCGCGGAGATTGGCTTACCAACGTGTCTCGTACGCGAGAAATTGCGCAGACCTTTGCTCAGTATCTGGACGACCCGCTGGCGCGGTTGCCTCCACCGCTGGTTTGGAGCAATTGGGAAGCGTATTACCACATCATGCGCTACGAACAGGATAGGTCGGCCGACGTGAAGTAGGTTTTGTCAACGAAAGAGATCAATGCACCTTCCGGTAAATCGGAGGAAGTGAGTTTAGCAGCGCCGTGCCGAGGGTATTCTCATCGCCGACCGCAAATCCATGCACAAAGTACAAGCGCTTCTCGTCATTCAGAAAGTGATCATGGAGCGCCGGGAGCGTAAAACCTGCTTTGGCGAGCGCATCCATCACATCCTGCACCTCAGCGCGATCGAGAGCAAATTCGGAGTTTAAAGCGATCGTATCGCCGGAAAGGGGCTGCACGAAAAACGTGACCGCGACCCCCAGAGAGGCGGAAGCCGGCACGGCGCCGAGCCGGTAATTGCTTTCATCGGGACGAGGAATCACGACCTCATACACAGAACCGTTTAGTTGCGTGATGGTTCCCCCTGCTGCGGTGAAGATCGCCTGGTATTGAGCAGGCACTTCGCTCGGCATGAGCGGAACCGCGGTTACGTTACGCTGCGGATTACTAATGGCACCCAGAGCCCCAGCGATATCGCCAGCCAACGCGGATGCGCTTCCGGTTGCTTGGAAATGAACCCACAAAAGCTTAGGGGTTTCCAGGGCGGCGTGGTTTACCACGGCGGATATGTGTACCGCGGTGTTCATACGCAAGGCCGAAGAGAGAGCCGGAACCTCTGATTCCTGAGCCGGCAGAGCTCCGTCAGCGAAATATTGGCCATTCTGCAAGGGTTCGAAGTTGATGTAGCCGTTCGCTACCTCAGCTGAATTGAGCGCCTGGTTGTTTACGATGACTGAAATATCGCTGCGCACCAGATCGAAATGAAGCACTGGTCCAGGCAGTACGGTCCCATTCGCATCCAGCGCAGTTTGAATGGGGGCCCAGTTCTGGGCATGTGCAGCTCCGAGCGAGAGCGGAAGGAGGAGGCAAGCTAGACTAGCAGGACGCCACAGGGCATTGAGGATTCGCATAACTGATCTCCAAAAATTAAACCTAGGCTTACCCAAGGCTTACCCCCGCTTGGAGTGGAGAACGGTTATGGCCAGTTGTTCCGCCGGCGGGGGCCGCCTAGGGCTTTTCCCGATTGGCTTTTGTTTTATGAAAAGCCCAAGGCTCAACCGACACATTGTCCTGCTTTCTCAGGGAAACAGGCCCCTTTGTTTCCTGGGCGAGCCCCGACTGCGAGAACCACCGCGTCGGGGCCAGTCCATTGTTCCGCATGAGAGTGCAAAGACGCTAGCCCGCGACCGCGCTCGCCATGCGTGACTCCATTTCCTTCGGTGAGACATCTTCGACGTGCGTGCCGATCGTCCACTTGTAGCCGAATGGATCGAGAAAGGTTCCGGAACGATCACCGTAGAACTGATTTTTTACCGGACGCAGCACTTTGACTCCTGCTGCGACGGCCTTCTTTGAGAAAGTGTCGACGTCGTTGACGTAGAGCATCAGACTGACGGGCGATCCGTTGTGATGTTTGGGGCCGTACGCATCCATTTGTGGGGTTTCATCGGCCAGCATGATCCGAGAGTTTCCGATCTGGATCTCAGCGTGGCCGATCCGGTTCCCCATGGGCATACGAAAGAGTTCCTTCGCGCCGAATGCCTTTCCGTAGAAATCGATCGCGGAGTTGGCATCCTCGAAAATGAGATATGGAGTGACAGAGCCATATCCATCGGGAATTGGCTTGACCATGAAAAAGCCCTCCTTCTATGGACGAATGTCCATTGTCAGAAGTATAGACTCTTGGCGCTCAAACAATCTGCGACCTGGTTCCCGTCTCGCCGCCAATCTCCCTGATCACCTTTTTGATCAGGCGCGAAAATGTGCACGTCGTCACATTTTCATTGCCAGCCACCGCCGAGTGCCCTGTAAAGCTGCACCAGACTTTGATACTCGCTTCCTCGCGCCTGCGCGAGTGTCAGTTCTTCGGTATACAGTGACCGCTGCCCGTCCAACACTTCGAGGTAGGTCGTGGTACCGCCACTGTAGCGCATGTTAGACAGGCGGACAGACTCCTGCAGATCCGCGACGCTATCCTCCAGGCGCACTCGCACCTGATGCAGTTTCTGATAGCCGATGAGCGCATCGGAGACGTCCCCGAAAGCGCGCTGAATGGTTTGCCGGTAAGCGATGAGAGCCTGCTGGTGCTGCGACTCAGCCAGGTGCAGATTTCCGCGAAGCGAGCCGCCGGTAAAAATCGGCTGGCTTACCTGCGCGCCGTAAGACCAGAAGCCGAGCTGCGAACTCATAAGGCTGGAGAAGGTACTGCTTCTTCCGAAAGAACCGCCGCCAGAGCCAGTCAGCGCAATTTGCGGAAAAAACGCCGCCTTGGCGACTCCGATTTCGGCGTTCGCGGCAACCAGGTTCTGTTCCGCCTCGCGAATATCAGGCCGCCGCTCGATGATGGAGGAAGGAAGGCCGGGCGGCACTTCGGGAGGAAGTGTTTGCTCCACTAGCGGAAGCCCGCGTGTCACATCCTGTGGGTAATTGCCGAGCAGGATGCTGATAGCGTCTTCCTCCTGACCAATCTGCCGTTCCAGGTCAGGAATCTGGGCATTCGCAGTATCCAGAACTTGCTGCGCCTGGAGCACATCGAGTTTTGTAGCCACACCATGGCTGAGACGCAGATTGGTGAGTTTGACCGAATTTATCTGTGTCTTGACCGTATCTCGCGTGATCTGTAGTTGCAGGTCGAGTTGCAGCAGCGCGAAGTAGTCGGCGGCAACGTCGCTGACCAGGGTCAGTATGAC
>DASRRN010000438.1:0-4251 GCA_035695685.1 Acidobacteriaceae bacterium
GGGATACGACAGGGAGATCCACTTCCCGCAGATATTGCTGGATTCGCTCTCGCTCTCCTCTCGATGTGGGTCGAAGGGGCGGCGTAAGCGCAGCGCTGCATATTCCCAGGATCGAGAGTGCGGCTTTGAGTCCGCGGACCGGGTTGTGGGGATCATCCGCGGAGCGATAGACAGCGTTATCGAATTGGATCACTTGCTCATGAAGGGCGGCGACACGTCTGACGTCCTGTGCGACGGCGGCTTCATACAGTTCAACAAAAAGTCGCGGGCGGACATTTGAACCGCCGGCCATGCCCCCGTGAGCTCCCAGGAGCACGGCTTCCGCCAGCAGATCATCGGGTCCAACCAGAAGGCTGAAGTCAGGCAACGACCGGACGCCCTCCCTCACCGCGTGAAAATAACCCATGTTCAAGCCGCTATCCTTAAGACCCACGATGTTGGGTTCGGCAGAAGCCTCGATCGCGGTCGCGACTTCGAGCCAGAGGTGCGTGTTTAACGGAGCATTGTAGAGAAATAGGGGAAGAGGCGAATCCGATGCCAGCCGCTTGAAATATTGCAACAGATCCGCTTGCCCGACCTGATAGTAATAAGGCGGCGCAGCGACAACCGCCGCCGCACCGTATTCATAAGCCTCGGCCGCCATGCGCAGAGCGTCCTGGTAGGAGGTGTCAGTGATCCCAACGATCACGGGCACGCGGGAGCCGGCAATTTCACAGGTTTGCTGTATCAGCGCCGAACGCACGTTGTAGGGCAGGTTTGGCGCCTCACCCGTCGTGCCCAGAATGAAGATGCCATGAACCCCGCCATCTATCAGGTGTTCGATCAGCCGCTCCAGACCTTTCGGATCCAGATTCAGGTCCTCATCCAGCGGGGTGACCATAGCAGTGATGATGCCGCGCAGCGGGCTAGACAATTTGTGCTTCAAGAGCGTCTCCTGACTGGGCCCGGAGCCTGACTGGGCCCGGAGAATGATAGCATCAGCCCTCGGAGGGTAATAAAATCCGATCAGGACAGGAGTGCGACGGCAAAGGATGAGTAGCGAGCACACGGTATTGGTGGTGACGCAGGACAACGATCCTCAGTTGAGCATGTTGAAGGATCTGCGACACATTGTGGGTCGCAAACCAGAAGATTTCGCGGCGGCGGTGAACGATCCTGTGGTCATCCTTGCCTGGTCGGCGCCACGGGCGGTGTTGCGCGATGTCTTTCACATGTGCAAAGACGTTCGCTGGGTTCATTCGCGCTCCGCAGGATTAGACAATGTGCTGTTCCCAGAGTTGGTTGCGAGCGATGTCCCGCTCACCAACGGGAGCGGTGTGTTCAGCCAGTCGTTGGGAGAATTTGCTCTTGCGGCGATTCTCTATTTTGCCAAGGATTTTCGGCGCATGATTCGCAGCCAGATGGCCGGAGAGTGGGACCAGTTCGACGTGGAAGAGATCGACGGCCAGACGGTGGGGATTGTGGGCTATGGAGACATTGGCCGCGCCGTGGCGAAGCGCGTGCGTCCCATGGGAATGACGGTGTTAGCGGTCAAGAGACACGCCCCAGAGGGGGCTGATCCCTTGATCGATCAGTTCTATAAGCCGGAAGATTTGTTGGCGATGCTTGCGCGGTGCGACTACATAGTGGTCTCCCTTCCGCTGACACAGGAGACCCGCCACATGATCAGCGATAAGGAGTTCGCCGCGATGAAGCCGACTGCGGTGGTGATCAATGTTGGGCGGGGTCCGGTGATTGACCAGGCGGCGATCGTCCGCGTTTTAACGGCAAAGCGGATTAAAGGTGCAGGGCTCGACGTGTTCGAGCGGGAGCCATTGCCACCGGGGGACCCCATGTATCGCCTGGAGAACGTACTGTTGTCGCCCCATTGCGCGGATCACACTAAAGATTGGCTCAACCAGGCGATTCGTTTTTTCCTGGAGCAGTATCACCGCTTTTCGAACGGAGAACCGCTCGAGAACGTGGTCGATAAGAACTTGGGATATTAAATGGACAACCGCAAAAAACTACGAAGCAGTATCTGGTTCTTTGACCGCGACGAACCGGGCGAAGCAGCCGTCTACCTGGAACGTTACAGCAATTACGGTCTCACCCGCGCAGAGCTCCAATCCGGAAGGCCGATTATCGGCATCGCGCAGAGTGGGAGTGACCTGGTTCCGTGCAACCGGATCCACGTAACGCTTGCCGAGCGAGTGAAGGCGGGTATAAGGGATGCGGGCGGCGTGCCTTTTGAATTTCCTACGCATCCGATCCAGGAGACGGGCAAGCGGCCCACCGCCGCGCTCGATCGCAACCTCGCCTACCTTGGATTGGTCGAGATTCTGGCCGGATATCCGTTCGATGGCGTGGTGCTCACCACGGGATGCGACAAGACCACGCCCGCGGCTCTGATGGCTGCGGCTACGGTGAATCTTCCGGCCATCGTGCTGTCGGGCGGCCCCATGCTCGACGGTTATGTGAACGGCAAGCTGGCCGGCACTGGGCTTGTGCTTTGGGAAGCGCGCCGTCAATTGGCCGAGGGCGAGATTACTGGCGAGCAGTTGGTGGACAGAGTGCTCGAGGGAATACCGAGCGCAGGCCATTGCAACTCCATGGGCACGGCGCTGTCAATGAATTCGCTGGCCGAGGCTTTGGGGATGTCGCTGCCGGGTTGTGGTACGATCCCCGCGCCCTATGCGGACCGGGGGAGGATGGCCTACCTCACTGGCCGGAGAATCGTGGAGATGGTGAGCGAAGATCTCACCCCCAGCAAGGTTCTTAGCCGGGAGGCTTTTGAGAATGCGATCGTAGTTAATTCTGCGATTGGCGGGTCCACGAATTGTCCACCGCACATCATCGCCATCGCGCGCCATGTAGGAGTGGATCTGAACATTCGCGACTGGGAGCGGGTGGGCCACCAGATTCATTTGCTGGCCAATGTCCAGCCGGCGGGCGAATTCCTTGCCGAGGCCTACCATCGTGCCGGCGGGGTGGGCGCGATCTTCGGAGAGTTGATGCAGGCAGGCAAGGTCCGTACCGGCGCGCTCACCGTGACCGGGACAACGATTGCAGAACGATACAAGGGTGCGCGCAGTCTGGACACCAATGTGATCCGAACCTATGACAATCCGTTGAAACAGAACGCTGGTCTGGTGGTGGTTTCCGGGAATCTATTCAGCTCAGCGCTGGTCAAGACGTCGGTGATCAGCGATGAGTTCAGGCGCCGGTATCTGTCCGAACCGGGGAACGAGGATTGCTTTGTGGCTCGGGCGGTTGTCTTTGACGGACCGGAGGATTACCGGAAGCGTATCGAGGATCCCTCGCTCGAGATCGATGAGCATTCCATCCTGGTGGTGCGCGGAGCGGGGCCGGTAGGGTATCCGGGCTCTGCGGAGGTGGTGAACATGACACCACCAGGCAGGCTCATTCGGCAGGGAATTCGCATGCTGCCGTGCATGGGAGACGGCCGGCAAAGCGGCACTTCAGACAGCCCATCGATTCTGAATATCTCGCCGGAATCGGCGATTGGCGGGAACCTCGCCATTCTCAAGACAGGCGATCAGATTAAAGTCGACTTGAAGCAACGTCGTGTGGATGTATTGCTATCTGAGGAGGAGATTGCGGCTCGCCGCGCTTCACATAAGCCTGAGGCGATCACCAATCAGTCGCCATGGCAGGAGTTCTACCGGTCAAATGTTGGGCAATTGGAAACCGGCGCCTGCCTGGAATTTGCCGTGAAGTATCACGATCTGCGCCAGGTGGTTCCCCGGCATTCGCACTAAACAGGCTCTTGGTGCGATTGCATTGGGATGCATCCATAGGCCGGTGGTTCGCTGGGGTGAGCCGAAATGAAAAGCGTACCATCTGGCCGTTAGGGCATGTGTGAGAACTCGGGATTTAGAAATTTAGTCCCGAAGGGACGGCTGAACTTAGCCCAGGACGCTAGTCCTGGGTACATTATGAAACATGATTGAGTCCCGCAGGGACGGCTGAAGGAGGATTGAGTCGCGGCTCGTTTTCAGCCGTCCCTGCGGGACCCACGGCAGGCCCCACGGCAAGCCGGGGCAGGCGGGGCAGGCTGGGTCGTCCTTTCAACTCCAAGCCAGGACTAGCGTCCTGGGCTAAGTTCAGCCAGACTTGTCCAAATTAGATTTTTCAGTTGGTCGATTTGGACAGCACATGAAACCTTCACTGACCCTAAGATGCTGGGGAAGAGACTGTCGAACGAAGGGCACGGCTTCAGCCGTGCCGTAAATGGGTGCGCTGATGACG
>DASRRN010000439.1:0-15644 GCA_035695685.1 Acidobacteriaceae bacterium
TACCCACCCAATGCCTATCGCAATGGGCCGCTTTATCCCAGCTATACTGCAACCGCGATGAAGAGCTTGTTCGAGCTTGCAGATCGCACGCAAGTAAACTTGATCGGCATGCTGACCTGGGCCTTTGAGTTCGAAGGCAAACCCTATTTCGACGGCTATCGCACGCTGGCTACCAACGGAGTCGATAAGCCGGTGCTGAATTTCTTCCGCATGGCCGGATTGATGCGGGGCAATCGCGTAATGGCGATCAGCAGCGGGGCCGTCTCCCTGGACAGCATCCTGGCCCACGGCGTCCGGCAGGCACCGGACATTGACGCTCTGGCCACCAGCGCGACAGGAGAAGCTTCTGTATTGCTCTGGAATTATCACGATGATGACGTCACCGCTCCCGGCGTCAGCATCGTGGTGTCGATGAAATCCATCCCCTCCTCCGTTCATCGCTTGTTGCTGCAGCATTACCGCATCGATGATCACCACAGTAACGCCTACACTGTCTGGAAGGAGATGGGGTCTCCGCAGAATCCCACCCCGGAGCAATACGCTAAGCTGCAAGCTGCTGGACAACTACAGATGCTCGACTCTCCACGCTGGATCACTCCGGAAAATGGAGAGGTAAAACTCGATGTGCAACTGCCGCGAATGGGTCTGTCGCTCTTGCGGGTGACGTGGCCGGCCAATTGAACCCTGGGGAAAGGAAGAACATGCGGTCAGATTCCAAGCCATGGTTCTTCGTTGCCCTGGGTGCGATTTTCAATCTAGCCGCCGGCCAAATGCTTACTTATGGAGCGGGTTATGGCACCGTATTTGCATTGGTAGGAAGTCTTCACGCGATAGCATTTGCCATCCTTCTTTTAACCTCAGGCGTTCTGCGCCCACCGGGAACAAACATATTCCACAATCGGGAGAAGCTGGTTTCATCATGAAGATCCGCGAAGTCCGCACCAGAGTTGCGCAGTGGTCAGGTAAGACGACACCGTTGTCGCCGCATTTTTGCACCAACCCGATGGACTTGCTCTCGCTGCCGCAGTCTTCCTCCATGAGCACCTTCACCTTCCATAGCTGGCTGGTGGTCGAGGTGATGACTGACGACGGGCTGGTAGGAATCGGCAACGCCGCCTTGACTCCACTCGTCACCAAGCAGGTAATCGATCACCATCTCAAGCCACTTCTCATCGGCGCAGACCCCTGGGACATCGAATTTCTATGGCAGCACATGTATCGCAAGACTATGGCGTTTGGGCGCAAGGGGATCGGTATGACGGCAATCAGTGCGGTGGACATTGCGCTCTGGGACGTGCTGGGCAAATCGGCTAAACAGCCTGTCTTTCGCCTGCTTGGCGGCAGAACCAAGGCGCGCATTCCTGTATATGCCAGCCGGCTCTACTCGTGCCCCCTGGAACAGTTGGCGTTCGAAGCCCAACGCTACAAGAGCGAGGGCTACAAGGCGATGAAACTGCGCTTCGGCTGGGGGCCGGTCGATGGAGCCGCAGGGATGCAGCGTAACCTCGACCTTGTCCGCACTGTGCGGACGACCGTAGGAGATGAAATCGACGTGATGGCGGATGCGTACATGGGCTGGACGCTGGACTACGCCAAACGCATGCTCCCTTTGCTCGAACCCTTCAATCTTCGCTGGTTGGAAGAGCCCGTAATCCCCGACGATATACGCGGCTATGCGGAGCTGAAGTCCTATGGAAGAGTGCCTATCGCCGGTGGAGAGCATGAATTCACTTCCTATGGCGTACGTGACCTGCTTGAAGCGCGCGCGGTTGACGTCCTTCAAGTCGACACCAACCGCGTGGGTGGAATCAGCCAGGCGAGGAAGATCTCGGCGATGGCGGAAGCATTCTCCGTTCCTGTGATTCCGCATGCGGGACAGATGCACAACTACCATGTGGTGATGGCAAGCCTAAACTCGCCCATGGCTGAGTTTTTTCCTCCAGTCGATGTTGAGGTAGGCAACGAGCTGTTCTGGTATATCTTCGATGGCGAGCCGCGAGCCAAGGACGGGTTTATCGATCTCGATGATCAGGTACCCGGGTTCGGATTGACCATCAATGAAGAGCGCATCAAGCAGTTCCAGGTCATCGAATAGCGAACCCGGGGCCTAAAAAGTCTGCGTGAGAACCTCATTTCCAAACAAGTCTCTGTCCTGACCCCAGAGCTGGTTTGCAGGGACAGAATGCAAATCACGCAGATACTAGAGCCTCGGGTCCAGGCTCGCTCTCTAACGCGAGAACGCCAAAGACGCATTCGTGCGTTCTTCTCAAGGGTTCCTTGCTGACGAATCGCTCCAGCGCCTCTATGCCCAGGACAAATTCGCGGCTGGCAAGCGAACGCTTCGCCCCAACCGCTCTCAACCTCAGGCGAGTAAGATTTTTCGGCAGCAGATACTCGGGTCCATAGATGATTCTCAGATACTGCGGCCCGCGGCATTTAATAGCAGGCTGTACGATGCCTGGCCGCCCCTTGACGACGGAGTTCAAAGGCTTGACCACCATTCCTTCCCGGCCTGCAGAGCTCATGTCACGCCTGACGAAGCGGCTGGAATCCGCACCAGAAAAAGATTTCCTCCATGTTGCCCCGGCTGTAGGCTAACGCTGCCCCCATTTACCTCAATCGCCCACTTGGCAATGGCCAGACCGAGACCGCTCCCTCCGGCCTGGCGCGAGCGAGAGACGTCTATCCTGAAGAATCTTTCGAAGATTTTCTCTCTTAGATCCTCCTGGATTGTTTCTCCACGGTCTTCAACCGAGATGTCCACATAGTTTCCAGTCCTCGCTACCAGAATGGAAATGCAGCTTGCGCCTGGACCATACTTGATCGCGTTCTCTACGATATTCGCCAACCCGCGGTGCAACACTACACGGTCTGCGTTCACAGACAAGTCCGCGTCTCCTTCGATCTGGATCTGCTGTCCTTTCTCCTCTGCCAGCAGACCGAGAAGGGCGACCACCTCCCTAGCCAGCCCTAACGCGCTGAACCTGGTTCTGTGGAGCACGACCTGACCCGCATCCGCCCTGGATATAGAGAGCAGCCCGTCGACCATCTCCGTCAGTCGAGTTACTTCCTCCAACATGCTCCCGATGATGTCTCGATATTGCTCCGGTGTCTGCAGCCGCTGCAGGCCCACTTCGCCAACGCTTCGGATGGAGCTGAGTGGCGTTCTTAATTCGTGCGAGGCGTCTGCAGTAAAGCGCTTGAGCGTCTCGAATGAGTTCTGCAGGCGCTGCAGAAGCTCGTTGAGAACTCGGGCCATGCGGCCTAGTTCGTCGTTAGGATTTTCGATGGGTAGCCGCTGATCGAGATCGCTTGCAGTAATGGTTTCGGCGCGCTGGGCCATATTATCCAGAGGCTGCAGCGCCTTACGAGCCATGCGGTAACCGGCTACGCCGGCGAGCAAAAGTGCAGGCGGTACTGCCAGCAACAGCAGCGAAACAAACTGCAGTACACCGTGCTCGATCGGTGCGGAGCTGTAGGCCAGCCGAATCAACAGAGGCTGGCTTCCGATCGCGTGAATATGGCTGATGAGCAGCAGGCGCGTTCCATCCGCCAAACGTACTCTGCGTTGGTGATAGCTGCGTTGTTGATAGCTGGCAAGACCTTCACCGGGGAAGGGCGGGCCTCCCAAGTCGCGCCCCTGCAGCTTGTTATTGCGCAGGAGCACGTGGCCCTCGGGAGTGAGCACCTCCATATAGCGGTCGAGCAAGAGTATCGATTGGGGATAGTTATGGTATTCCTCGTGGAGTACCAGGCGCCCATCAGGCGCAAAGGCAAGCAGGCCCTCGGCGGTTTCAACGTCCTGGATCTCTGCGTGATACATCTGGCGCGTCAGCTGCCAATATTCCAGCATCGTTGCGCCAAGGATGAAGAGCAGCAACATCAGTCCGAATACGGCGACATACCACAGTGTGAGCCGGTGGCGGACGTTCGTATATCGCAACATCTATGGTTCGTCTTCCCGGAGGACGAATCCCACCCCGCGCACGGTATGCAACAGCTTTTTCTGGAAATCGCCATCCAGTTTGCGTCGGAGCCGTGTGATCTGCACATCGATCACGTTATCCAGCGGGGTATAACGCATCACCTGCTTCCAGACTTCGCGGGCGAGCATCTCCCGTGAGACGACAGAGCCACAATTCAACATAAGATATTCGAGCAGGTCGAACTCACGCGCGGTCAACTCAAGTTTCCTGCCTCCTCGCGTGGCTGTACGTCCATCCAGCTCAAGGGTCAGATCGCCGAGCCGCAAAGAAGAGGGAGCCGCAGGCAGGTTGCGCCGCATGAGCGCGCGAATCCGAGCAACCAATTCTACAAACGCGAAGGGCTTTACCAGATAGTCATCGGCACCCGCGTCCAGACCGAGCACGCGATCTTCGATTGAATCCCGCGAAGTGAGGATCAGAACCGGAACGTTGAGACCGGTTCTTCGCATATCGCCCAGCACGTCCAAACCACTGCGCCTGGGAAGCATCACGTCGAGTAGAACCAGGTCGAAGTGAACACGGCGTATCGAAGAGAGCGCATCTTCACCACTGGGCGAAAGTGTAACTTCGTAACCTTCCCCCTGCAGCCCCTCAGCAACTGCATCGGCCAGCTTACGTTCGTCCTCAACCAACAGGATATTCAAGCCTGCTCCCGCCCTGCATAAAAATGTACAAGCTCCACGGCCACACGACGCAGCCCACCCGAAAATGTCAGGAAAACGTCAGGCTCTTGTAAGGCGGATGAGTGCTCAAATTCGGTTTGTGAAGGCTCCAGGAGGTACACGGCCATGACCCATTTCCGTTCCGCGCTCTCGCTCGCCCTGCTCGGCTGCGCAGCATTTGCCCCGGCCGCAAGGGCGATTACACTGCCCAGCGAGACCGCCATCCCTGTTATGTTTACGCATACGTTAGATTCCCGTAAAGCACATGCCGGCGATGTCGTAACTGCCAAGACCATGCAGGTGGTTCTGCTACCCAACGGGGAGCAACTCCCCAAGGGAACCCTGGTCACCGGGCATGTGGTCGAAGCGCGACCCTTCAAGTTTGACGAAACGCCCTATGCCGTCCAGCAACCCTCCTATCTATCCATCCAGATCGACCGCGTGGCCGATAGTCCGGTTGCCGCCTCGGTGCGCGCGTTAGCGAGTGCCCAGGCGGTAGACGAAGCCCTCAGGCCGCAGCGGATGGACGAAACCGACACACTGGGTACGATGGTGCTGGTCGGTGGAGCTCACTATTCGCCCATCGGCAAGCGTGTCACCGACGGCCGATTCGATGACATTGTCGGCTACAACAAAAAGCAGGGAGTCTTCGCCCGTCTTCTTCCCAGCAGTGGAGGTTGTGAGGGAACCCAGAATGAGCAATCGTTAGCTATTTTTTCTCCCGATGCCTGCGGTCTGTACGGCTTTCTCGACTACCACTTGGTGGCCAAGGACGGCATTTTCCGTCTCGAGTCAACTCACTTCACCGTCATCATCCGTTCAGAAAGCGCCGCGCTGCTTCAGGTGCAATAAGCCCATACTGCGGCCCCCGGCAACCATTCGAACGGATCCGAGGTCTCGCTTTTGAGACCTCGGATCCCGCGCAACCGATCTTGGATGGAAACCCCACCCTCCCCTGTGTCAGCTGGACCACTCTCACATATGTACGGTCTTAAGGTCGTATAGGTGAGTTTTCCCCAGCCTGTTTAGCCCCATGGGATAAGTTTTCGGCACACCCAAGTCCTCTGAAGGGTGGGCGCTTCAGAGTCTGCGTGAGAACTCTATTTCCAAACTCAGCCCTGAAGGGACGGCTGCGTGTAGCCCAGGACTAACGTCCCATAAGCGCTAACTTGTTTGGAATGTTTTTCTTCAAAACTCCCACAAAATCGTCATCCTGAGCGGAGCGCTTCACAGATTTTTCGCGTGAGACCGCGCTTGATGGCGCGGAGTCGAAGGACCCCGAGCATGCTTGTCTTGCCTATGCCGTTCGGAGCTTTTCAACCGCCGAAGCCCGCACCGGACGGACCCGCCACGGTCTTTCCCTGGGACGAGAACAAGAACTGCTAGCATCTTGCCATGTCCGGCAGCTACATCTACATTCTCGGCAGCCACAGGCACGCTTTACATTGGCGTCACCAGCAACTTGTATCTGCGTGTCATGCAACATAAGGAGGGCACGTGGGAAGGTTTCACTGCGGTCTATGGCTGCAAGCGCCCGCTCTACTTTGAGGGTTATGAAGACATTCGCAAAGCCATCGCTCGGGAAAAACAACTCAAGGGCTGGCGGCGCGAAAAGAAGCTCGACCTCATTCGCATCATCAATCCCGAGTTCAAGGACTTTGCACAGAGCTGGGGATGGAAGATGATTACAGCGCATGAAAAGATGTATCCGTGACCATCAGGTGGGTACCGCAGCAAGATCCTGTGCGCGGGCTTCGGTGGTTGAAAAGCTCCGAACGGCATAGGCAAGACAAGCATGCTCGGGGTCCTTCGACTCCGCGCCATCAAGCGCGGCGTCCCGCGATAAATCTGTGAAGCGCTCCGCTCAGGATGACGATTTTGTGGGAGTTTTGAAGAAAAACATTCCAAACAAGTTAGCGCTTATGGGACTGCGTCCTGGGTAGGATTTTGAAAGGACGAACAGTCCCGCGGCGACGGCTGAAAAGTAACCAGAAGCCACTCCCGGGCGCCCTTCGAGTTTGAGAATGGAGTCCTCACTACACACTTCAGCCCGCGCATCGACCATGCAACAGGACTCGGCCTTCTGTTTCATAGCAACGCCCTGAGGGGGCGTTTTAACCCCGGCCATCCAGCCCCTCCTGGAAAATGACCTTTCGCCAGAGCATACCCCTAAGTCCGGGCTGTCTTACGGTCATAGAAGAGGAAGAAGCCAGCTGGCACCAGGAAGACCGTCAACGTTGTGGAAACAATCAGGCCGCCTATTAGCGCCCGCGCCAGCGGAGCATACGACTCGCTGCCCTCGCCCAACTTCATCGCCATGGGAAGCAGACCGATCACGGTCGCCAGCGAAGTCATAAGGATTGGGCGCAGCCGCACACGACACGATTCGATAATTGCCTGACCCACTTGATGGCCTTCATTCATGAGGTGGTGAGCAAACTCCACTATCAGGATGCTGTTTGACATGGCAATGCCGGCAAGCATGACCACTCCCATCAAAGACATCACATTCATGGTGGTCCCGGTAAGTACCAGCACCAGCAGCACGCCCGTGATGCCCGGCGGCAGGGCAAGCAGGATAATGAACGGATCCATGAAAGAGCGGAATTGAGCCACCAGTATCAGGTACAGCAGGATGACTGACAGGATCAACCCGATGGTGAAGCTCCTGAAGGATTCACTCATCGCCGAAGCGCTCCCCCGAACCGTGACGGAAATACCCGCGGGGATTTGCTGCTGCGCGATCACCGCACGCACCACATCGGCGGTCTTGCCCAGATCTTCCGTAGCCGGGCGTACGTAGATATCCAGCTTGCGCCGAATCTGGTAGTGATCGACCTCGGTGGGAGCCTCGATCTGTTGAATATTCGCCACCATGTCCAGCCGGGTCGGTTGGGTGACACCCTGGGCGTGAAGAGGAATCGCCTGCAAATCCTGCACCGTGCGGATCTGGGCCTCAGGGTATTGCACGGTGAGGAAGTAGTTATTTCCGTTACGCGGATCGATCCATACGTTGGGCGCGATCATCTGGTTTGAAGTCAATGAGGTGATCACGTTCGACAGGACCTCCTTCTCGGTGAGGCCGAGCTTTGCCGCGTGCAGCCGGTTCACGTTGATGCGGAGCGAAGGATAGTCAAGATCTTGCGGGATGAAGACGTCGGCTGCTGCGGACGAAGCGCGGAGGGTTGACGCGATGCTCTGGGCCACCTGGTTCGCGGCTTGCAAATTGGCGCCGCTAATTTGGATATCGATGGGCGCAGGCGCTCCCATGTTGACGACTGCATCCACCAGGCTGCCAGTCGAGAAATAGGTCGTCAGCTCCGGCATTTCGTCTGCCAGGCGACGCTTAATGCGCGCGATATACGCATAGCTGCCAACCTTGTGCCCGGGCGTGAGCCCAACCTGGATGAAGCCCGTATGCATCGCGGCATTCGACGTATAGATGGCAGAGAAGCCATTGTCGACGCCGATGTTATCGACAATGATGTTCAGATCGGCGGGGCGAACCAACTGTTTAATGATGGCCTCCGCCTTCGCCACTTCCTGCTCGGTCACCAACAGCTTGGTTCCCGACGGAGCCTTGAAGTTGATCACGAACTGTCCCGCGTCCGTTTGGGGAAAATAAGAGAAGCCCAACAGGCCATATAAACCAAGGCTGAGAACAAAGACGACGGCAAAACCGATCAGTGTCATCGCCGGCCGGCGAAGCACCTTGTGCACCCATACTTCGTAGCTCGCCAGCATTCTCTCGAAGTATGCATTGAAGGCGGCGTTGAAGCGCGCAGCGAAACCGGTCTTGCCGCCTTCAAGGGTGCGCGCTTCGCCCGCATGGGTTTCACCGAAGCCTTCGGGGTGGTCAAGCCTGAGATATTTGGAACAGTACAAGGGCACCACGGTCATGGCAATGACGAAAGAGGCGAACAGCGCCACCACAACCGCCAACGCCATGGACGAAAAAAGAAACTTGCTGACCCCCGAAAGCAGAGTCACGGGAAAAAAAACGATCGCGGTGGTCAAGGTAGAGGCAAGGACGGGGAGCGCCACCTCCTTGCCGCCCTTCTCCGCAGCAACCACGGGAGCCTCGCCCATCTCCAGGTGACGATAGATGTTCTCCAACACGACAACAGAGTTGTCAATCAGCCGCGAGAGCGCCAGGGCAAGTCCACCAAGGACCATACTGTTGACGGAAGACCCATTCCACTGCAACACCATGAATGTGGCCAGCACAGACAGGGGAATGGAGAAGAAGACCGCCAACGTGGCGCGCAGGCTGCCGAGAAAAACAAGAATCATCAGGCATGTAAGAAAAAGCCCGATGCCGCCCTCATGAAGCAGCGTCTCGATCGCCGTGCGCACAAATCGGGACTGGTCAAACACTACTGTCGTTCGCATTTCCGAGGGCACGTCGACCAGGTGGTGCAGAGCGCTTCGAATGCCCGAGACAACAGTGATGGTATTGGAATTGCCTCCCTGTTTCAGTACCGGCAAATAGACGGAACGTTGCCCGTTCACATGCACCACGTTGTACTGCAGCGCGTGAGCATCTTTAAGTACGCCGATGTCCGACATCAACACCGGGTTTTCGCCGTTCATCTTTACCGGGTACTGACTGGCGTCTTTCAGGTCGAATTGTGCGTTCGAGTAGATGTCGTAATCGAGATTGCCGATCTGCACATCGCCGGCAGGCATGATGAGGTTGGCCTGGTTCATGGCCCGCACCACGTCCATGGGGCTCATCTGTCGTGCTTCCAGCTTATAGGGATCGACGTATAACTGAATTTGCCGCCACGGACCACCGAAGGGCTGCGGGATCGACGCTCCGGGCACGCCCGCCAACTGGTTACGCACAAAGTTCTGCGCGATATCCTTGAGCGCCCCATCAGTCATGCCCGGGCCATTCATCGTAACTAGGCAGACAGGCAGGCTGGAGGCATCGGATTTGAGCACCACGGGAGGGAAGGTGCCCGGCGGCAAATCCTTCATATCTGACACGGCAAGATTGGCGATGGTCGCCGCATCGGTATCGGCATTTGTATCCGGCTGAAAGTAAACCCGGATGATGCTGACGCCGTCGAGCGAACGCGACTCCATGTGGTCAATACCGCTGGCAAGGGTAAAGAAGCGCTCGAGGTGATACGTGATGTTGCCTTCGATCTGCTCCGGCGGCATTCCGGAGTAGAAGGTCGCCACAATTACGACCGGCACGTTCATCGAAGGGAACATATCGACCGGCATGCGCGCAATGCTGGTAACGCCCAGCACAAAGACCATGAGGCAGGCAACGATGATCAGGTACGGAGTACGGATGGCAAAGCCGGACATCTAGCTCCTTTCCATTCAGGAGGGTTGCAGACGGGGCTGAACCTTTTGCCCGTCATGGAGACCGGAGTGGCTGCCGGTGATGACGACATCGCCAGAAGTTGCTCCGGAGAGGATCTGGATGTACTGGGGCGACTGAATGCCGGTGACTACCTTGCGCACGCGCACTACCCCGTCGCGGTCGACGAGGAAGAGCTTCTGGTTATCTCCGGTGCCGTCCACGGCGCCGGGCGGAACAGCATTTGCGTTCCTGGCGTCCGCGGTTCCCAGTGTCACCTGGGCATACATCCCTGGAATGAGGGTGAGTTGGGGGTTTTTCACGTCGACCTCCGTGGTCATGGTTCTGGTCGACATCTGAAGACGATCGGCAAAGCGGGTAACGGTACCATCGAAGGTCCGGTTCAAAGCGGGTACAACCACGCTTACGTGTTGACCGTTGTGGATAGAGGTTACATTCTCTTCCGGCACCGGGAGCATCAGCCGCAGCAAGTCGTTCTGCGAGACCTTTACGACCGGCATCGCCTGGGTTTGCGAGGCGATGCCGGCCTGGATCATCGAACCCTCGCTCGCATAGCGCTGGGTAACCACTCCGCGAAAAGGGGCGACGATCCTGGTGTATTCAACCAGAGCGGTTTCATGCGCGAGGCCGGCGACGGCGCTCTGATAGCGACTTTCCGCAGCCTCGACGCGCTGCATTGCGGCGCTTACCTGGGCGTCTGCCTCAAGGTTGTGGGAGTGGGCGACATCCACTTCCTGCATCGGGACCAGGCCGGGCTCTTTTTTTGAAACGTCCTGGATGCGGTTGTAAGACAGCTGAGCGATTTGCGCTCCAGCCTGGGCCCGCTGCAAATCGCCGCGGGCGACCGCGCGCTCCGCACTGGCGGTCTGCACATCCGACCTGGCTTTCACCAGGTCGGCCTGGAGTTCGGGGATTTCAAGCGTGGCCAGCAGTTGCCCCTGGCGCACACGGTCCCCAATATCTACCAGCATGTGGCGAATGTAGCCCGCCTCTTTGGCCATTACGTCTACCTCATAAAAAGGTTCGAACTCGGCGGTGAGGGTGACAGTGTTGTGTAGATCGACGCGGACAACTTTGACTGCAGGGACTACTTGCACGGCCTGCAAACCTTCGGAGGTGGCGTTGTGCGAGCACGCCGACAGTGGCCAAAGAAGCGCCGGCGAGAGGAGGACAAACAGCCTTCGACGGGTTTTTGATGAGCTCATCTTTGTGGTCATCGCAGAATGCCTAAGGTGTAGTTGAGCGCAGCCCTGGCACTGAGATAGTCGAACCGCGCGCTGGCGGCGGAGATCAGCGCAGAAGTCTGGCTGAGCTCGGCCTGGTTAAGTTCGACAATGCTGCCCAGGCCCGCGTCGTAGCGTGCCTGCGCCAGCCGCAGCGCGACTGCTGTCTGGTCCACGAGGTCACGCGCCACCTGGATCTGGAGGTACGCATCTCTGGCCTGAGCCCAATTCATGCGCACATCCCGCGCAATCAGCAACGTCAGATCGTTCACATCGCGGTTGGCCGCCTGGGCGCGCAGCCTGGCTTCGGCGGCCCTTCCGGAGTAGAGTCCACCATTGAAGACCGGCACGTGGATGTTGATGCCGGCGGCTCCGTAGTTTTGCTCGAGGGTGTGGTCCCGGTCCGGGACTTCGCCGGCTGTGCCCAGCAGCTGTACGTCCGGATAGTTCAGCTTGTTTTCTGACTTCGCAAACTGCTGCGCGGCCTGGGCCTGCAGCTGCAGGGCTTTCAGGTCGGGCCGCGTATTGATAGCCTCGCGGATGTACACCTGGACATCGTCTTCCAGCAAGGGCGGCTCCGGTTGCTCGACGAGCACGTAATCCGGAACCGTTTCATCGCCCATGGCGGCGGCGAGCTGGGCGCGCGTCTCTTGCACGGCGCTGTCAGCGTGTACCACGGCCATTTGCGCCTCCGAGACCAGCACTTGTGCAAATTGAACGTCGAGCGTCGAACGGAGCTGGCTTTGGGCCAATGCGGTCAGTTGTCGCAGAGAAGTCTGCCTGAATGCAAGCACGGCCTGTGCGGTTCCGCGCACGCTTTCCGCTGCTTCCGTAGCGAAGTAGGCTTGATCGACGTCGCGCAATATCTGCTGCTTTACGTCTTCGGTATGTTGTGATGCGGCCTGGGCTGTAAGTCGCGAAGAGCGCACCAGTTCGCTCGTGCGCCCGAAATCCGTCACCAGCTGGGTGAGCGTGAATCCGCCCGCCACCCTTGTAGAGGTGCTGGAAGTCGTGACTGCCCCGGCGGCGACCGCCGTGTCTCCATTTGCCTTCACGCCGGTCAGGTTGCCCGTAAGTTGTGGGAAATATGCCGATCGACTTTCCTGAACCCGTTTGCCCATCGCCTGGGCCCGTAGGGTTTCTGCGGCCAGGCGCGGCTGGTTGTGGAGGGCCCGCGCCTCGGCATCGGCGAGGGAAAGAGTGGGCGCATGAACCGCCGGTTGGGAATCGGCTTTCTTCTGCGGTGAGATGGCAGGTGACGACGAGCCGAGCAGGTCTTGCGCAGCTTGTGCAGCCGAAGAAGAAGTTCTGCAAAATAATCCGAGCGCGCCCAGAAGCAAAATAATCTGGAGCTTCATCAACCTTCTCTGCTTGAAGGAAAGATTTTCAAGGCGGTGGTTTCCTCATAGGACACCCAATCCGTCACCCGAAGAGGGGTTCGGGCACAATCATCCCAGCTGCTCTCGGCGTCGGGTGCAGGAGAGGCAACATAGTCTCAGGACGGAAGACGCTGATCCAGCCACCTAGTCTCGTGAAACAAATCCAAATGTCAGGACTGAAAAGGCTCACGGCTGGAGCTGAATTCCTCGTTTGGAATGGATCATCTCCCCGGTGTGCCGCCACCGATATAAAGCATCCATCCTTCCTGAAAACCGAATGACGCCAGACCTGCAAGGAGTATAGAGAGTGGCCTTGGTGGTAAAACCTTACAAGTTCCTGACAAGTGCGAAACCGGCGGTCTCGAGCTTACGAAAACATCAGTCCGTGTCCAGAAGAACTGGGTGTTTACCTTTAGTTAACGACACCTCCATCCACATGTTTCTTATCAGAGGTTCTTGTGCGTCAACGCCATCCGTGGGATCGTTGGTTGCAGGTTTCCTAAGGAGAATCACGGGGCCGCATCTCACCGGAACCACAACTCGGCCAGAAACACGAGGAAACCCCAGCGTGACGAGTGTCCCTCCACTTACCAGGGAGACGGAGACGTGCGCATAAATGCCGGAAGACAATTACCCACTCGACCATCGTTCACTTAGACAACTTAGGGGGTAGGGAAAATACAAAATTTGATCATCTTTATAAAACAAAGGACTTATCAGCCTCTTCCGCCAGGCAAAGCCGAGCCACGCTCTGCTTCCCAGGTCCCGATGGCGGCCAAGCCACGCAGCCCGCACTCACCCAAAGCACATACCACGCATACCACGCATATCACGCACCATTTCCGTCGGGCGCCTTAGGCCGCGAAGACAATCACGGCAGCAACTTGAACATGTTCCCGGACAGCGTCAAGCGACATTGGTCGTCAGGACTTTGCTGTCACGCAGGGCTCTGATATCGCGCATTGGTGGCTGGCCGAAGAAACGGCTGTACTCGCGGCTGAACTGGCTGATGCTCTCATAGCCCACCTCGTACGCGGCGCTGGTGGCGTCCATCCCGTCCATGAGCATGCGCTGCCGTGCTGCCTGCAGCCGGAGTTGCTTCTGGTATTGAAGCGGGCTCATTGCCGTCAAGGCGCGAAACTGATGGTGGAGGGTGGACACGCCCATTCGTGCAATCACCGCGAGTTCCTCCATATGCAGCGGCTTAGCATAATTGGCCCGGAGCCAGGCGATGGCTCTTACCGTTCTGTGACTGATGTCCCCTGCGGTTGCGATGGCGCGCAGCCGTTCCCCTTGCGGAGTGCGGAGGATGCGGTAAATGATTTCCTGTTGTATCAGGTGGCCCAGAAAGGGTATGTCGTCAGGAGTTTCGAGAAGCTCGATCAGCCGAGCGCACGCGGCCAGCAACCCGACTGTCGTCTCGCCAACCGCAAGTCCGCGAGATTGAACAGAGGTTTGCGGCTCCGGAAGATCTTCCCTGCTGAGGACTTCGCGCACTGAGGACATATCGAGCCGGATATGCATCGAGAGCATGGGCACCTGTTCTGAGGCTTCGATGATTTGGCTTTGCACGGGAACATCGATGGACGACAGGAGAAAGGACGATCCGTCGCAGACGTACTCGGTTCCTCCTAGATTGATGCGCTTCCGCCCTTGTAGGAAAACGGAAAGGCCTGGCTCGTAGGTGGCTCGATAGCACGCGGTTGGCGTGGTACGACGATAAAGTGCGAGCCCGGGTATGGCGGTAATGTGCTCGCCCGGCGACGGCGCTTGCAGCGCGATCCTGCGGGCCAGTTGCTTCCGCTTTTCGATCGCTTCCGGATTGAGATCTATGCGTTTCTGTGCCTGTTTCGCCACTTTGCCTTTACGATTCCTCACTGTCTAGCCTACTGCTGGAATCCCTTCCTGGTGCACAAAATCTGAGATCGAAACAGAATCAGGCAAACAATTGGCAGGATCGGGAAAGCGCTCAAACGATACCCTTCGGTACCTTTGGATGATGCGAGGGACGTGGCACCTAACGCCTCCCGCAGGGGTAGAGTACTGAAGGGAGAAGCAATGCAGAAGCGCAAACTCGGAAAGAACAACCTGGAAGTCTCGGCCATTGGACTCGGCTGCATGGGAATGAGCTTTGGCTATGGGCCGGCCGGAGATAAGCAGGAGATGATCTCCTTAATACGAGCCGCGGTCGAACGTGGCATCACGTTCTTCGACACGGCGGAAGTGTACGGTCCGTTCACCAATGAAGAACTTGTAGGCGAAGCTCTTGCGCCGTTCCGCAGCCAGGTGGTGATAGCAACGAAGTTCGGATGGGAGGCGAATCCGAAGGATGGAGGCAAGTGGACTGCTTTAAATAGCCGGCCCGAGCACATCAAGCAGGCGGTTGAGGGCTCGCTGAGGAGACTGAGGACCGAGGTGATCGATCTTTACTATCAACATCGTGTCGATTTGAACGTGCCCATCGAGGAGGTGGCGGGAGCGGTAAAGGAGCTGATCGAGGCAGGGAAAGTGAAGCACTTTGGGCTTTCGGAAGCAGGAGCACAGACCATCCGCCGCGCCCATGCGGTCCAGCCTGTGACCGCACTGCAAAGCGAGTACTCGCTTTGGTGGAGGCAACCGGAAGAGGCGGTGATGCCTGCGCTCGAAGAACTCGGAATCGGATTCGTTCCGTTTAGCCCTCTCGGCAAGGGCTTTTTGACCGGCAAGATCAACGAAGATACGAAATTCGATAGCAGCGATTTCCGTAACATCGTCCCCCGTTTCACTGCAGAGAACCGGAAGGCTAACCAGGCGCTGGTTGATCTGCTCAGTGATTTCGCGGAACAGAAGAAGGCAACACCGGCGCAGATCGCGATCGCCTGGCTGCTGGCGAAGGAGCCGTGGATCGTTCCCATCCCGGGCACAACCAAGTTACATCGCCTGGAGGAAAACCTTGGAGCGGCGAATGTCAAACTTACGCGCCAAGACCTGCGTGAGATTGAAAGTGCCTCCTCGAACGTCGAAGTTGAAGGAGATCGGTATCCGGAATGGCTAAAGCAGATGAGCGGCCGCTGAGT
>DASRRN010000440.1:0-10449 GCA_035695685.1 Acidobacteriaceae bacterium
CCTTCGACATCGCTCGCAGGGCCGATACCGAGATGGCTTACACCGGCTCCTACTGGAATTTGCACCAGCGAGGAATCTATTGCTGCATCTGCTGTGGTACGGCGCTTTTCTCTTCCCAGACCAAGTTCGATTCGGGCACGGGCTGGCCAAGTTTTTGGCAGCCGATTGCACGGGGAAATATCGTGGAGACGGAGGACAGGAGTTTCGGTGAGCGGACGGCTGTAGCCTGCGCTCGATGTGATGCGCACCAGGGTCACGTTTTTAACGATGGGCCGCCGCCAACGGGTTTGCGCTACTGCATCAATTCAGCATCCCTGGTGTTCAAGGCTATCGTCTGAGCGGCCGCTGCTAGAGAATAGACCTCACCACGCCTCCGTCAACACGGATGGCCGCCCCAGTGGTGGCTGAAGATTGTTCGCTGGCTACGTAGACAACCAGCGACGCGACTTCTTCTGGCTTGGCAAAACGCTTGATCAGCGAAGAGGGCCGAACTTTCTCGAAAAACTCCTTCTCCACCTGTTCTTGGCCAATGCCGCGCTGCCTGGCCAAATCCCCGACAAAGGCAGAAACACCTTCCGAGCGAGTTGGACCAGCCAGAATACTGTTGACCGTAACCCCGGTTCCCGCAACCGACTCAGCCAGCCCTCGAGCGACCGCTAGCTGAGCGGTTTTTGTCGTACCGTAGTGAATCATCTCCACCGGTATTTGGAGCGCCGATTCGCTGGAGATGAACACTATCCGTCCCCAGTTATTTTTCAGCATGCCGGGGAGATACTGGCGCGACAAACGAACACCACTCAGAACATTTACCTCGAAGAAGCGGCGCCAGTCATCATCGGGGATCTGGGCAAAGAGCTTGGCTTCGAAAATGCCGAGATTGTTGATCAGAATATCCACCTTGGGTACTTGGCTGAAGAGCTCGACACATCCTTCGACAGTTCCCAGATCGGCTGCGATTCCTTCGACTGTGCCCTGCGATTGTTCTGCCTGCACCTTTAACGCTTGTATGTGCTCCACGGCTTGCTGGACCCTGGCCTCGGTGCGGCCGTTGAGGTAGACCGTTGCGCCTTCCTGAGCCAACCCGGCGGCGATGGCAAGTCCGATACCCGCGGTCGATCCGCTGACCAGCGCTGTCTTTCCGATGAGCTTCAAATCCATGGCACTGCCCCCCCATGGCTTTATAGATTCATCTTTTTGAAGAAGCGACTCGGGATGGCGCGCACCAGCAGCATAATCCAGAACCAGAACCAGGGCAGGTAGGCCACATCGCGCCGGCGCTCAACGGCCTTCAAGATGCCGCGGGCGACCTGGTCGGGCGAGGCAAAGAGCGCGTTGTGCGGCACGTGGGCGGTCATCGGCGTGGCCACGAAACCGGGTTTGATGGTCAGCACGTGCACCCCATCGCGATCAATCCGGTTGCGCAGTCCCTCCAGGAAGACGTTGAGCGCCCCTTTGGAGGCACCGTAGACATAATTGCTTTTGCGGCCGCGGTCACCGGCCACTGAAGAAACTACTGCCAGTGTGCCCCCACCTTGAGCCTGAAAGTAATTTCCCAGCCAGGTCAACAGAGAGACGGTGGCGATGAAGTTGGTATGCAGAATCGCCGCGGCCATTTCGAAATTCGCTTCCGCGGCGTGCTGGTCGCCCAGGACTCCCTGTGCGATCAGGGCCAGGTCGATCCGGTGCAGCCGCTCCACCGCACTGGCGAGCATTTCCGGGTGGGCCGTGGTGTCGTCCAGGTCCATGACCCAGGTATCGACGGCGAGCACGCCGCGGGTCAGTAAGTCCTGGGCTACGGCTGTGAGCCGGTCCCTGTTCCTCGCCACCAGCATGAAATGCCGATTCGGCGCCGCAAGCCGCCGCATGGTGGCGATGGCAATGCTCGAAGTCGCTCCCAAAACCAGCACCCGGGAGGGAAAGAGAGGATCGCGTTCAGGCACGGCCGCTTACCCTTTGCCAGAAGCTGGAGCTGAAGCCGGGATCGATGTAGGCGGCCCATTGCTCCCACTGGGGATAGAACTGCTGGAAATGAGCTGCGCTCATGCACGCATCTTTCGCTGGATAGATGCGCCCGCCGAATTCGGCAGTGATGTCGGCCAACCGATCCAAGAGGCCAAAGCTTACTTCTCGCCGGATGGGAAAATCCAGTGCCAGGGTGATACCCGGCACGGGAAATGACATGATTCCGGGAGAGACTGCATTCCCGAAGACCTTGATGACGGCAAGAAAAGAAGCCAGTCCTGATGCTGTAATGGCCTTTAACAACTGGGTCATGCCCATGGTGTCGCTTGCCCAAGGTAGAACGCATTGGAACTGGAGGAAGCCTTGCTTGCCATACAGCCGATTCCATTGCAGGATGCGGTCCAGGGGGTAGAAGAACGGTTCATAGTCGATCAGCCCGGTGCGTTGCCTGGTCATCTGCTTGTGGTAGTAGAGCGTGTTGAATGCACCTACGGAGGCGCGGCTGAGGGCGAAGGCTGGGAGATTGAAAGGTAGCGCAAACTTCGCCTTGGCTAACGGCGTAAGCGGGCCAGGATTTTCGTCATGCTCACCCTGCAGGAAGATGCCCCGGGCAAAATTCTGGCCTCGGGCAACGCAATCGATCCACGCCACTGAATATTCCTTGTCCGCACTTTCTTGAGAGAGCGCGACAAACTCGTCGAGCCCGAGGAACTTCGTGGATCGGTAACGAATGTGGCGGGAGACGATCGGCCGCATCTGCAGCTCAGCCCAACTGATCAGGCCGGTCAGCCCCATGCCGCCGATGGTCGCGGCATACCACTCAGGATTCTCGGTTGCGCTACACACTACCTGCGTGCCGTCTGAGCGCACCAGCTCGAAGCGTGGCGTGTGCAGACCGAATGTGCCTGCTACGTGGTGGTTCTTACCGTGAATGTCGTTGGCAATCGCTCCACCGATGGTTACGTATTTAGTGCCCGGGCTCACGGGTAAAAACCACCCGCGGGGCACCGCGAAATCAAGAATCTCCGCCAGAGTCACCCCAGCTTCACAACGCAGGAGACCGGTCTGTGCATCGAACGAGATGAGGCGATCGAGGTTTGGCGTGGTGAGCAGGGTGCCATGCTGCAGCAGACATACGTCGCCGTAGCTGCGTCCCATACCGACCGCCAGCATTTTTGAGTCTGGGGCGATGGAGGCGGGAAAGTCCTCCTTCCAAAAAATGGGGCGGACCTCAGCAAAGAGTTTCGGATAGTGGCCCCACGATTCAAATTGAGGCCGGTCCTGGCTAGGGGACATGGGTCAGGTATCTTTCCTTCTAAAGCATTTTTGCTAATGGTGCAGACCAGGAAACTGGACTCAACGTGGCCATTCCGCCAAAGAATGGCCACACATAACGGATCCCACCGGACCACAGTATTAGCAAAAATGCGTTAAAGCGCAGAGTAGGCAATGATCGCCACCCCTAGACCAAGCAGCAGGCTCATGCGGTCCGAAAGCGCAAAGACGACAGGATCTTCGTCCAGCAAGCCGCGCGAGGCGAGCAGCCAAACACGGCTGACCCACAGGATCAGCAGCGGGGTAATCAACCACATGCGGTTCGGGTGATGATAGAGCGCCACCACGTCGCGCCCATTGATATACAGAGCAAAGATCACGATGGAGGCATAGGCGCTGGCGGTGCCAAAGCTGCGCAGTTGCTCGATGTCGCTTAAGAGATAGCCCCTTCCGTTGGTAGGGTTCACACCTCGCGCGTGTAGATTCTGCAATTCGCTGAACCGTTTGACCATGGCCAGGCTGAGAAAAAGGAAGATGGAGAAGGCAGCAAGCCAGGGGGAGACGGGATCGTGCGTGGCCGCAGAACCGGCCATCATGCGGATGGTGTACAGGCTCGACAAGATGACGACATCCACCAGGACGATCCGTTTCAGGGAAAGAGAATAGGCCAGCGTGGTTACAAGATAGAGCAGCAAGTAGATCAGGAACGTTCGTGGCAAGTAGGCGGCTGTAATCAGAGCGACTGCCAGCAGCGAAAACGAAATGCCCAGCCCTGTCGCCACGGAGAGATCACCTGCCGCAAAAGCTCGGTTGCGCTTGTTCAGGTGTACCCGGTCCGGCTCCAGGTCGAGCAGGTCGTTCAAAATGTAGGTTGCCGACGCCATAAAACAGAAGCAGAAGAACGCGGCGAATGCCGCCATCACGGGTGCTGCATGCAAAGAGTGGGCTAGAAGCAGGGGCAGAAATACCAGCAGATTTTTTGCCCACTGATGTATCCGGAGCGCTCTCATTAAGGCAGCAGGCAGGCGCGCGCGATCCAGGAACTTCCGATTCACGAGCACATTCCGGTTCTTCAAAGCACTGTTCAAGGTGCGGGCAGGATTGGCGACCATCGCCAGTTGAGCCTCTTGAAGGAGCGGCAAATCAGGCAGCGCATTGCCGATATAGTCGAAACCGTCGGCGGCAAATCTCTGTTCCAGATGCTGCAGCTTGTTCCTTCCGGTCAGATTCACCCTGCCGTCGCTGGCGATTACGTCTTCAAAGATTCCCAGGTGGGCGGCAATATTTAGCGCCAGGACACGGTCGGTCCCGGTGGCCAGATAGAGTTTCCGGCCGGCGGCGTGCTCATCTCTCAGGTAGTTCAGCAGAGGACGGTTGTACGGCAGGTACGCGGCATCAAGTGTGACCATAGAAGCCACCTGCGCCTTCAAATAGGCTTTGCCCTTGAACGCCCATGATGGCGTACGCAAAAGAGCCAGGGGATGGCGACGAGCGAGGACCATCAGCGAGTCAACGAAAGTGTCTGACTTGACCAGGGTACCGTCCAGGTCGACACAGAGCGGACGCTCTGCCTGGACCTCCACTGGAGGCTGCATAACCTTAAGTTCGGTCATTGAGAGCAGTTCTCCCGTTGCCGCGTCGATTCAAAGAGGAAACCGCGGCGAAAGGCCTGGAAAACCTGCGCTTCCCATGGCTGAGCCGATCGCGCTTGCGGACCTTCGATCAGAATCCATGATCCAGATCTATCAACAAGATACGTGAGCAACAGGCATAGCCCAAGTAACCATTACAGTTCATCTTGAGGATAGCAGAGCCTTGGCCCGGGAACGATGCTGCGATTCATTGGATTGGCTGGATTGACCAAGTATTCTTCACCCTGGTCGAACCTTTCATCGCCCGCTACCGTCATATGAATACAGTCTTTCGTGCAACCAGGGGACCTGGGTTATCTAAAGAATTATGAAGACGGATGGTTGCGGAGTAGGCAAGAAAATCGATCGGAACTTTTTTATCGGGTTGGTCATGGCAATTTGCTTTGCCATGCCTGGGGTCGTTCGCCCGTTGACTGGGCAAGAGACATCTACCGGACGTGCCGTGGTCACGGTGAACAGCAAGGCTCAAGAAGATGTAACCACTGTTCCCCGGCAGACCATGAGTGTTTTCGAGAATCGCAAACCTCAGGAGTTGACTGGTTGGGTTGCGCTGCGCGGCGAGCGATCTGGTCTGCAGCTGGTGGTGTTGCTGGATGACTCTTCCCGCGGCAACCTGGGTCTGCAGTTGAACGATATTAAGAGCTTTTTGAACGGTCTGCCTCCCACCACGCAGGTAGCGATCGGGTATATGCGCAACGGCACGCCGAACCTGGTGCAGAACTTCACCAGTGACCACGCGCAAGCGGCAAAGGCCCTGCGCTTACCTGCCGGGATCGGAGGCAGCAACGGTAGCCCTTATTTCTGCCTCTCGGATCTGGTGAAGCATTGGCCAGGCGGCGACAGCAACGTTCGCCGGGAGGTCATTATGGTGACCGATGGCGTCGACCGTTATTCCGGCGCGCGCTTCGACCCGGAAAATCCTTATGTGCGCGCGGCCACCAGTGACGCGCAGAAAGCCGGAGTCATCGTCTATTCCATCTACTACCGCGGCGCCGGGCGCCTGGACCGGAGTCTGCTGGTAACGGATGGCGGGCAGAACTACCTAACCCAGGTTTCCGGCGATACCGGAGGCAAGGTTTACCTGGAGGGCTTTGGCAATCCCGTATCGTTTGCGCCCTTTCTCTCCGACATTCAACGTAAACTACAGAATCAATACGAGTTGACGTTCGCTTCCACGGCGAAGCCAGGGCTTCAGAATATACGGGTGAAAACCAGCCAGCCGAATACCACATTGCAGTGGCCTGCGCGCATTCCAATTGGCGGCGTGACTGCGGCGCCGTAAGAGGGAAAATGCTATCCACCAGAGTACGAACCGGGGTTTCGCGCTTGATCCTTGGCGCGGCAGTGGGCCTATTACCGCTGGCCGCGACAGCCCAGGATGCAGCCGCTCCCGCGGCTAAGCCGGTTACCTTCCTGGGCACGGTGCAGACGATCAGCGGCAACACGATCACGGTGAAGAACGACGCCGGTGCCACCATGCAGGTGACCGTGGAGGAAAATGCCCGCCTGGTGCGCGTAGAACCAGGACAGAAGACCTTGGCCGGTGCGAGCCCTTTCAGCCTGGCCGATTTGCAGGCGGGGGATCGGGTGATGGCCCGCGGTTCCACGACCACGAATGGCAATGCACTGGCTGCCACCATGCTGGTTGCGATCAAGGGCGCGGACATCGCGCAAAAGCAGGAGCAGGAGCGGGAAGACTGGCAGAAGCGCGGCACAGGGGGTCTGGTCAAGTCAGTCGATCCGACGGCAGGCACCGTAACCATCTCCAGCGGACCAGGTGGCACGCGGACACAAGTGATCCACGCCTCGCCCAGTACCATTGTGCGCCGTTATGCTCCGGGTTCGGTCAAGTTTGACCAGGCAATCAAAGGTACCCTCGACCAAATCAAGCCGGGTGATCAGCTTCGTGCCCGCGGTTCCAAAAGCGCAGATGGGGCAACCCTTGAGGCAGAAGAAATTGTCAGCGGAAGCTTTCTGAATCTCGCCGGCCCGATCCAAGCCGTAAACGCGGATGCATCTACGATCACGCTGATGGACACCGCTACCAAGAAACCTGTGGTGGTTTCGGTTACTCCTGACAGTCAAGTGAAAAAGCTCGATCCTGCAGTCGCGCAGCGCATAGCCGCACGCCTGAGCGGCGGCGGTGCGAGACGGCCCGATGGGTCTCCCGCCGGGGCGGCTGGCGCCGGGCCAAGGAATGCGGGGAGTACACAAGGGGCCGCAGGGCCGGGGCCAGGACCCTCTGGGGCGGACAGGCAGGCCGGCTCTCCGGGCCGTGGGCCGGGCGCGGGAGGACCTGATTTTCAGCAGCTTTTGGCGCGCGCGCCGTCCGTCACCCTTAAAGATCTCCAGAAAGGCAACATGGTCATCGTCGTCGCCACCGAGGGCCAATCACCCCAGTCTGCAACCGCTATCACGATCGTCGCGGGTGTGGAACCGATGCTTCACGCCTCGACAAGCGGAAGCCAGGCCATGCTTTCTTCCGCCTGGAATCTGGGTGGTGGAGGAGAAGGCGGCGGTGGTGGAGAAACACCGCAGTAGGACCGACCCTTCATCAGCAGTCCTGACAATCCGGGAACACTAAACGCATTTGAGGAGAACCTTTGAATCGATTGCTCGCTCTCTGCCTTTTGAGTTTGTCCCTCTCTGTGGGGGTTTCTGCGATATCGCAAGCCTTGGCGCAAACGCCCAGGGGCTCAACGGTGGCAGCAGCAACCGGCAGCCTGCGCGGCCAGGTAGCGGATCCGAGCGGAGCCGTGATACCTCAGGCTTCCCTGACGGTGACCTCGGCCGCCGGAGTAAGCCGTGCGGGTAGGTCCGATGCCAGTGGGCAATACGCGGTCCCCGGCCTGGCGCCCGGCCAATACACGGTGACGGTCCAGGCCACCGGCTTCTCCACGTTCACATCTCCTCCGGTACGCATCGTAGCCGGACAAACGCAGCAGTTGAATGTTTCGCTCTCCATTCAAATGGAGCAACAGCAGGTGCAGGTCACCGGGAATACTCCGGGCGTGAGCGTGGATCCAGACAGCAATGTGAGCGCTGTGGTGCTCACCGGAAAGGACCTGGATGCGCTTTCGGATGATCCTGACGAGTTGTCGAATGAGCTGACGGCACTGGCCGGTCCCGCGGCGGGCCCCAGCGGGGGACAGATTTACATCGATGGGTTCACCGGGGGTCAGTTGCCACCCAAGTCCGCGATTCGCGCCATCATTATTAACCAAAATCCCTTCTCTGCCCAGTATGACAAGCCGGGTTACGGCCGGATCGAGATCCTGACCAAGCCGGGCACGGACAAACTGCATGGCCAGGTGTTCGTGAATTCGACCGCTTCGGTCTTTGACACCTCGAATCCGTTTGCCGCGAATCAACCGCCGTACCATACGCTGCAATACAACGGCAACGTAAGCGGCCCGTTGGGGAAAAGGGCCTCGTTCTTTGTCAACTTCGACCGGCGGAACATTCAGAACAACAGCATCGTCAACGCCAATGTGCCTTACGTGCCCGACCCTGCTACCTGCGGCCCGGAAAACGGCGTGGTGGTAGAGACCAGCGGCACGCTGTGCAATGTGGCCGTGCCCTATCCGCAGACGCGCACTGACATCAGCCCGCGCATCGATTATCAATTGACGCCCACGCAAACTTTGACCGCTCGCTACAGCTACTACCAGGACACACGGAACAATAGTGGACTGGGCGGGAACCCGTTCGTGCTGCCCAGCCAGGCCTACAACACAAACGAGGTGGAAAACAGAATCCAGATCAGCGACAGCCAGGTTTACGGCGCGAAGTTCGTCAACAATACCCGTTTCCAGTACATTCACGACTCAAACAACCAGACTCCCCAGATGGTGGCTCCAGCCATCAATGTGCTGCAGAATTTTCAAGGCGGTGGCAGTCCCCTGGGTACGGTCCGGGATATCCTGACCGAATACGAGTTGCAGAATTACGCCTCCCTGGCTCTGGCCAAGCATTACATCCGTTTCGGTGCCCGGCTCCGGTACAACCAGGACACAAATTATTCCAACGCGAACTTTGAGGGAACGTACACCTACTCAGACCTGAACGGCTATCTTGCCGGCAAGCCAAGCCAGTTCTCAATCATCACGGGAACGCCCACGCAGAAGGCCAGTATTACTGACCTGGGTCTCTACGCAGAGGACGACTGGAAGGCTCGGCCCAACTTCACCATCAGCTACGGATTGCGTTTTGAGACGCAGAACCAGATTGCCAACAAAGTAAATTTTGCTCCTCGGGTAGCGCTTTCCTACGGCATTGGGACAGGTGGAAAGCAGCCCAAGACCGTTCTGCGTGCCGGCTACGGAATTTTTTACAATCGCTTCACCTATGACCTGCTGCTCAATACAAATCGCTACAATCTCGACCAAGAGGGCCAGGTACAGACCATCCAGTCGAATCCGAACGGAACGCCGCCGGACAGCACAACAGAGAAGTCTCCCGCGTTACCAACCTTCTATCGCACCCAGCCGGGGTTGAACGCGCCGGCCATCATAGAAGCCGGAACAGGCATTGAGCACCAGGTGAACAAGAGTGTAAGTGTCTCGGCGACTTATCTCTATTCGCGTGGCATACACCAGTTGCTGTCGCGCAACATCGATGCCCCGCTCCCCGACGGCAGCCGCCCTGCGCTCGGGTTGTGCCCCAGCAATCCGATCGGCGCCGCGCCGGGTACGCCATGCAACATTTACGAGTACGATTCGCTGGCCGTGTTTAAGGAGAACCAGATTTTCCTTAACTTGAATGTGGCCTACGGCCGCAAGCTTACGTTTACCGGCTTCTACATTTACAGCAAAGCGAATAGCGATACGGGGGGTCCTGGTTATCATCCCTCCAACCAATACGACATCATGCAGGACTATGGGCGCCAGTTTTTCGATGTCCGGAATCGGGTGTTTGCGTTTGCGAACTACTCGGCTCCGTTTGGGTTCAGGATCAGTCCGTTTCTCAGTGCCTGGTCGGGTGCAGCGTTCAACCTCCAACTAAGCCAGGACATCAACGGCGATTCGTTCTTCAACGACCGGCCGACCTTCGCCTCCTCACTTTCCAATCCCGCCAATGTGGATACCACGAAGTACGGGAACTTTGATATCAGCGCTGCGCCCCCGGCCGGAGCGAAGTTGATCCCCATCAATTATGGGAACGGTCCGGTTCAGTTTGCGATGAACATGCGTGTTTCCAAGAGCTTTGGCGTCGGCCCACGGGTAGAAGAAGGCAAAGGAGCGATTGCCGGCGGGGACGGTGGGCATGGAGGCGGCGGACACGGTGGCCACATGCCGGGTATGGGTTTAGGGGGAAGTGGCGGCCCTCACGACCAAAGTACGCACGTCGATCGCCGGTACAGCATTACTTTGAGCGCGTTTGCCCACAATCTGTTCAACGTGGTGAATCTTGCGCCGCCCAATGGGACGCTGGGCGGTCCTCCGGATGGAACTACCGATTCTCCGTTCTTCGGCAAGTCTAATCAACTGGCGACCGGGTTCTTTTCGCATGGCTCCGCAGTGCGGGATTTTAATTTCCAGGCGCTGTTCAACTTCTAGGG
>DASRRN010000441.1:0-7705 GCA_035695685.1 Acidobacteriaceae bacterium
CGGCGCTCCGCTGGGTGTATGCCACTTTGGTCGAGAGTGCGATGCTCGCTTACGAGTTTGTTCTGCCGCCGCTTTCCCCTGCCGATCGAGAACAGTACTACGCTGAGAGCAAACAAATGGCCGCCCTCTTCGGCATCCCCGCAGAGGCCCTGCCAAAGGATTGGGCCGCCTTTGTGCACTACACCGCGGAGATGTTCGATTCGCAAAACTTGGGCGTCGACGCCAACGCACTCGCGCTTGGCCGCAACGTGCTGTCCGGGGTGGGGACGTGGCTCCGACCTCCTCACTGGTACCACGCAATCACCGCATACTGGATGCCGCCGCCACTTCGCACCGCCTTTGCCCTGCCTTTCGGCTCAAGGGAAGAACAGGCTGTATCCCGGGCGGCCCGTTGGCTACCCCGTCTTTATCGTCATATGCCCAGCGCATTGCGGTTTGTCGGCCCATTTCACGAAGCCCAGGCTCGCCTCCGCGGCCGCGAACCCGGCGTGCTCACACGCAAAAGCAACTGCTTCTGGATGGGTCAACCGCGACTGCTCTATGCAAGCTCCTCGAAATAATCAACGGAGCCCTGGTGGACGCCATGAGGTGGCAGTGAGGAAAGAAATGACAAGGCTCGCGCTCCCGGCAGCAAATCAAAGAGTAAATCGAAGGGTGCAACCGATCGCCAATGGTTGAGCATGATGGTGACGTGGGGGAAAGTGTGCGCCTTATGCGCCTTATGCGCCTTATTTGTCGGCCACTCCCCTTCACCGCGCCGCGTGGCTCGGATTTGCCGGCAGGAGTGGCTGATAAGTCCTTTGTTTTATCAAAATGGTCAAATTTAGTATTTTCCCGCCCCCATAATATGTTTAGGGGAACTGTACACCGGCAAGGCCGAACACGAGGGGCTGGACAGGCTGAATTTGGTGCTATGGCCGGCGGGAGGCGAAGTTCCGGGATGCAGGTTGACGAGGCGAGAGGAGGCCGCATCCCCCATGCGGGGTCCTGGAGGGAACATCCAGCGTCTCCGGTGAATTTAGAGGCTAAAAGAACGCGGCAGCGGCGTATTGATTCGATTTGTGGGGCCCGCTTCTTCATTTTTTGCGTGGGTCTCCGTCCCGCGAGTAACTCGGTGCAGGAGAATCTCCAGCTGTGTGGGACTGTTAGCTACGACAGTATTACGAGGTAGCTTCTCGTTCAATAGCGGGAGCAAATAAAGATGAGGAAAAAGGGTACTGGAACTACTGGGATGTTTAAGACTGGGAAACGGTAGGCGATCGCTAGCATGGGCGTTTTGACGTTCGCCTAGTGGCTGGATAACTGCCTGGGATTTCTAAAGCTCCGCGTGGCTTGCCGGTCTGTTCACCTTCACCCGGGTTGACTTGCTTTCGGGTCAGTCCCGTCTGGTCACCGGATTACAGTCCTCAAACTTCGCCTACTTTGTATGTTTGGGGGGCGGAGAGCGCCGGGTTAAACCGCCACATTCCAGGATGTTAGGGCTACTAGGGACGAAAAGTACCCCAATGTCTGGAGAGTCCGCTTCGGTTTACTACTGGGTTACTTTTCGTCTGTACCTCAAAGCTCCAAATCTCTCCCGGGTTGTGCCGAAGACCTTCATTCCAGCGGCAACTGAAGTATCGGAGCCGATGAATTGCAGTAAACTGTCACCATTTATGTGGTCTCAACGGCAAGGCACGATCAGAGCGCAACTTAGCAAAGTGCTTGCAAGCACTGCCTTTGTGCACGCTGAGCGAATGCGATGTTTTCTGGAATTCATCGTCGAACACGCTTTGTCGTCTCCAAACGAACCCTTGAAAGAGATGATCATTGGAATCAAGCTTTACGCCGGGCACGGAGAATTCGATCCTCGAATCACTTCCGTAGTCAGGGTAGATGCTACGCGCTTGCGGACAAAGCTTCGGGAATATTACTCATCGGAAGGCACCGCGGACCCGCTCATTATCGAACTTCCGAAGGGAAGCTATGTGCCGGTCTTTCACGAAGCTTCGACCCAGCGTGCCTCATCGCCCCCTTCGACGCCTCTTGCAGGAGAACCCTCCATCGTGGTTCTTCCTTTCTCGAATCTCAGCCCTGAACCTGAGGACTATTTCAGCGACGGTCTCACAGAAGATATTATCCATGCGCTGTCCTCCATACGGGGCATTCGAGTCGTCGCGCGCGCATCTGCATTTGCGCTCAAACACAGGAATGCCGACGTTCGCGAGATCGGCCGGGCACTGAATGTGAGTTTCGTTCTTGAAGGAAGCGTTCGTAAGTCGGGAACGGCCCTGCGCGTGACGGCGCAGCTGGCGAGTACTTCGGATGGCTACCAATTGTGGTCGCGGCGTTACGAGCGCAAGATTGAAGACTTATTCGCGGTACAGGATGAGATAGCTCTCGCGATTGCGGACATATTTCGCATCGACGCCGCAAATCCGCCACGAGCATTGCCGGTCAACAGCGCCGGAGATTTCGAGGCATACGAATGGTACCTGCGAGGCCGGCATCATTTGAACCGCCAAACCAGGGAAGAATTTCACCGGGCAATCGAGTGTTTTGAAAAAGCCCTGGCGCGCAGTCCTGGATACACGCCGGCATTCGGTGGTATGGCAGTGGCCTGGTTCTATCTTGGCTTGTTTGCCATGGATGCGCCGTTTGACACCATGCCGAAAGCCCAACAAGCGGCCGGCCACGCACTTGAGATCGATCCGCGCAACGGAGATGCGTTGTCCGTCTCGGCATGCACCAAGGCCATGTTCGAGTGGGATTGGAAGGGAGCGGAAGCCTTGTTTCGGAAGTCCCTCGATGCGCAACCCCGAAGCGACCTCTCAGCACATCTGTTCGCGTTGTTCGTGCTTTTGCCACTGGCCCGCATCGAAGAGGCGCTATGCATGCTCGACAACGCAAAGCGAATCGACCCGCTATCTCTGTTTGTGAGCGCGAGCAGGGGCGCAGTGCTGCTCTGCGCGCGCCGAACGGACGAAGCGGAGCTGGAGTACCGTCGCGCGCTGGAACTGGACGCGAACTTTTGGCGGGCACTCGTCGGCATGGGGCGCTGCCATGAGGCGCGTGGATACTATGAAGACGCGATCGCCTGCTTTGAACATGCAAAAGTGGTCTCCGACAACGTTCCAACGGCGATTGGAGCACTGGGACACGCTTATGCGCTGAGCGGAAGAACGAGCGACGCTCATCGGCTGCTGGCCGAATTGGAGGAACTTGCCCCGCGCCGTTACGTGTCGCCTTACGGACGCGTGCTGATTTACCTCGGGCTGGGGGACGACAAGGTTTTCGACTGGCTGGAACGCAGTTATAACGAACGGGCAGGATGGCTTATGTACCTGGCCACCGATCCGCGATACGATCCATTGCGGCAAGAGGTCCGTTTCCGTTCGCTTCTCGAACGGCTTGGTTTGCCTTCGGTCGCTAGTCCGGCGACCGCTTTGCGCTGACTGAATTCAGTGTTTGAAACCGTTTCAAACTTGCCGGCCACCGCCAGGTGGAGCAGACTGACTCCGGTATCAACATGTCACTGATCGCTGCATTGAACCGTTCTCGAACCCGGAATCCTGAGAAGGCAGCCATCGTATTCGGCGATCAATCGTGGACTTATGCCGAATTTGATGAACTGACTGACCACATAGCGGGCAATTTGCTGGCGGCAGGTTTGGAACCCGGGGACCGGATCGCCTTTCACCTTCTGAATGGGCCGGAACTCGCTCTGGGTTACTTTGGATGTCTGAAAGCCGGATGCATTGCCGTGCCCATCAACACGCGATTAAAGGGGCCCGAGATCGACTATATTCTTCGCCATAGCGGATCGGCATGTTACGTGGGACAGCCGGATCTTTATGCGGAGGCTGCCAGTTCATGTCCGGCATTTGCAGCCCTTGAATTACGCTGCCTCACAGGCGACTCGCCCGGTAGGCGAACGAATGCCTTCGATGATCTTCTGCGGCCCAGGGCGGGTGCCTCTCCCATCCCCGAGATCGCTCCCGAACAGGTTGCATTCATCGCCTATACCTCCGGCACGACCGCCCGGCCGAAGGGTGTCATCCATTCGCATAACAGCCTTGCTCAGTTGGCGAATACCATGCGCCACATGCGGCTGGACCAGGACCAGGTGGTTGTCGTGATCTCATCGATGGCGCACATGGTTGGATTTGGCATGGTGTTTTTGTCCGGATTGCTCAATGGGGCAACGGTCGTCATCACACGACCCTTCGATTTTGAGAGCGCGCTGCGCGCCTATGCGAAGTGGGGCTGCACCTACACGATGGGGCTTCCAGTGATATTCCATGGTCTGCTTCAGGCCTATACCGATGCGCCGCAGGATGTTGCATCGGGGCGATTCTATTTCTGCGGTGGGGACTCCGCCGCTCCTGCGCTCCAAGAGGCTTTTGGGGCTGCCCTGGGCCCCATTTGCGAAGCTTATGGCATGACAGAGATCGCCCCTGCATCGTGGAACCGGCCCGGTCATGTTCGAGTCGGTTCTATTGGCCGGCCGGGCGAGGGAGTTGCGTTTCGTCTGGTGGATTCTGACGGACGCGATGTGGAACCCGGCGAGGTGGGCGAGATCTGCATTCAGGGCCCACACCTGATGACCGGCTACTGGCAGGATCCGGACGCCACCAGGGCAGCTCTCCGGAACGGCTGGTTCCATACCGGAGATCTGGCCCGTTGCGACGCAGACGGCTTCTATTGGTTCACCGGGCGCAAGAAAGAGATCATTGTCCGCGGCGGAAGCAACATTTCCCCGCAGGAAGTCGAAGCCGTTTTATACCAGCATCCGGCGGTGCGAGAGGTGGGTGTCGTTGGCCGGCCGGATCATCTCTGGGGAGAAGCGGTTGTCGCTTTTGTGGTCCTGCGATCCGGGCGCGCGGTTACGGAAGCTGAGTTGATCGCGTTCGCCCGGGAACGGCTGGCCGACTACAAGACACCGGAAACCGTCATCTTTCGAACCGAGCTGCCCAAAAGTGCAGCCGGAAAAATCCAGCGCCGTGCCCTTCGCCTGGAAGAACACGCATTCGCGCCAATGAATTGAGTTTTCGTCAAAATTTAGAACGTTTGTAAGAGGAGAAACTTCCATGGCAACCGCAACGCCCAGCATCCCGGAGTCCAGGGCCATCCATACAGAAACCAGACTCCTTATCGGCAATGAGTGGGTTCCCAGCGAATCGGGCAAGACATTCATCACTTTCAACCCGGCGACAGGCGAGGAGCTCGCACAAATATGCGAAGCCGATGCTGCTGACGTGGACAAGGCAGTCGCGGTGGCTCGAAACGCCTTTGAACGCGGCCCATGGCGTAAGACATCCGCATCGGAGCGCGGGCGTCTCCTCAATCGGCTCGCTGATCTTGTCGAGCAGAACGCCGATGAGCTTGCAACTCTTGAAACTCTTGATAACGGAATGCCATTGTCTGTCGCGCGGCACGTGGCGTTGCCGCTCACCATCGGCCACTTTCGCTATTTCGCCGGATGGGCCGACAAGAACCATGGCAAGACGATTCCCATCGGCGGCGACTACTTCTGCTATACGAGACACGAGCCGGTGGGCGTTGTCGGCCAGATCACCCCATGGAACTTCCCGCTTCTCATGTACGGCATGAAGCTTGGTCCGGCTCTCTCCATGGGCAATACTGTCGTGCTCAAACCGGCTGAGCAGACTTCGCTGACCGCACTACGCCTGGGCGAACTGATTGTCGAGGCCGGTTTTCCGCCGGGAGTCGTAAACATCCTGCCTGGTTATGGGCCGACAGCCGGGGCGGCTATCGCCAATCACATGGACATTGATAAGGTCGCCTTCACCGGCTCGGGAGAGGTGGGCCATCTCATCATGCAGGCTGCAGGCAGATCCAATCTCAAGCGTGTCAGTCTGGAGCTTGGCGGAAAAAGCCCGAGTATCGTTTTCGCCGATGCCGATATGGAGCAGGCGATTGAAGGCTGTCATCAAGGGCTGTTTTTCAATCAGGGCCAGATCTGCTGTGCTGGTTCGCGCCTCTTTGTTGAAGAGAAAGTCTACGACGAATTTGTCGAAAAAAGCGTTGCTCGCGCGACCCGGCGCACGGTGGGCGATCCCTTTGAGGCAAGCACCGAGCAGGGGCCGCAAATCGACGGCACGCAGTTTGACAAGGTGATGTCCTATATCGACTCGGGTAAGCGCGAGGGCGCCGAATTACTTACCGGGGGCAAGCGCGTGGGAGACCGGGGGCACTTCATTGAACCAACGGTGTTTGCCAATGTACAGGATGAAATGAAGATCGCCCGGGAAGAGATTTTTGGGCCGGTGATGAGCATCATCCGGTTCCGCGATCTGGACGAGGTCGTTGAGCGGGCGAACAACACACCTTACGGTCTTGCGGCTGCGGTTTGGACGCGAGATATCGGCAAGGCGCACGCGATCGCAAACAACGTCCGCGCAGGTACGGTGTGGGTCAACTGTTTTGACGTCTTCGATGCCGCAGCACCCTTCGGTGGTTTCAAGCAATCCGGCGTAGGCAGAGAGATGGGCGAATATGCATTGCAACAGTACACGGAAGTAAAAACCGTCACCGTCAAACTGTAACCGGAGGGGGTCACGTCTCTGGCATCGTTCGCGAGCAACAGTTCAATCAGGTTTGGGGCCACATGAAAGTTGGTGTGCTCGGTGATCTGAATTTTTCACAGCTTCCCGTCCCCTTAACTTCCAGCCCGTCTGATCACGCATTCTCAAAGATCGATGAGAGGTCAAAATACATGCCGGTGGACGGCCTCGATGTGGTATGTTGCCGGGATGGAGTCAGGTGTGGTTCCAACCTAATAGCGGAGCCGATCTTTACTTCCGCTCTTACACTAAACGCAATGCGTCCACAAGACAAAAAGATCATGCTTGAGGCGGCGCGGCACTTTGGTGTGTGGGTGCTTGTTCGCCGGACAAACCCGCGATCTCTCGAGTACGTGGGAGTGCCCGGTTATACGCCAAAGCAGATCGACTGCAAAGCTAAGACCGCCAACCAGGATGTAACTCCGTATCGGCTGGCAGGATTAGTCACCGATCCGACCATTCATCCCGGCGCTTTTCGTGCCGGCAAAACCGGCGAAGTTCTACGCTGTTGGGCGGCCATGAAGCCGCTGCTCGGCACACGATACAAAGTGAACATCGATACCAAAAGCAAGCATTACGGATGCCTGCAACTCCAGGGATCGTATATTCACGGCGATTACGATTTGTATGACATCATCGACATCACCCAGCCGCACCGTAATCTTGCCTCGGTAGAAACGCTGCTGGGACAGCCGCACCGTCGCGGGGCCAAGGTGCTTCCTGTCCAGGAGTTCGTCAATTCCCGCATTGGCTCCCCGATGATTCAGCACGGCGGGGAGGCACAATACGCGGATCATTCAGAGCAATCGATCGATGCCTTCGGGCCCAACGGTGAGGACGTGACCATTCTGAACGAATTTAGCGTGCGTAGCTGGTATAGAGATCGATTTGAAGGACGTAAGACGTTGGGTTGAGCCGCCGCTACGGCTCTGCCCTCTCGGAGAACCTATTCCGTCGAGTCAAGGGGAATCTCCGTTTCCCATTGACTTTTACCTATCATGGATGTCCCTCCACGAAACTTCAGAGCGACCGGGACGAAAAGTATCCCAATGAGTGAAGCACGCGACATTGCAAGGCCCGTCTTGATGGGTACTTACTCCGGCTGAAACAAGACCCCATTCCGTGGTCAGCGAATCTCG
>DASRRN010000442.1:0-7044 GCA_035695685.1 Acidobacteriaceae bacterium
TTCGGGGCTGGACGATCGTATGACGCGGAGACGAAGCTTCAGGAGATGACGATGATGGCCGAGATCAAAATTCCACCCATTCTCAAGATTGGGGGAGGATCCCTGGCGGGAGTGGCAGCGATACTTCTGCGCCTCCGCTGCAGGCGGCCGTTGATTGTGACGGATTCTTTCCTGATGAAGACTCAGCTTGCTGAAAAACTGGCGACGCAGATACGAGATGCGGGCCTGAGCTGTGAGATTTTCCATGAGACGGTCTCAGATCCGACGACGGAGGTTGTTGACGCGGGTGTTCGCGCCTTTCTGGAGGGCGCGCACGACGGCCTGGTGAGCCTGGGAGGCGGTAGCCCGATCGATACAGCGAAAGCCATCGGCATGCTCGCAGCGAACGGGGGCAAAGTCCGGGACTATCGAGTCCCGCACCCGATTCCAGTGGCCGGGCCTGCACACCTGGCGATTCCGACTACCGCCGGTACCGGGTCGGAAGTTACACGATTCACCGTGATCACAGATGGGGAGACGGGAGAGAAGATGTTGCTTGGCGGGGACAGCCTGTTGCCGGCAGCGGCAGTGGTGGACTACGAACTGACGCTGACCATGCCGCCGAGGCTCACCGCCGACACTGGCACCGACTCACTGACGCACGCAATTGAGGCGTTCGTCAGCCGCAAAGCCAATCCGTTTACCGACGCGCTTGCCTTGGCGGCGATGAAGACTATCTGGAGGGAGCTTCCCGCCAGCTTCCACCAACCTGGCAATGCGCAAGCACGCGAGGCAATGATGTTGGCAGCCACCCAGGCGGGCATTGCATTTTCCAATGCGAGCGTAGCGCTGGTGCATGGAATGAGCCGGCCGCTGGGCGCGCATTTTCATATTCCGCATGGACTCTCGAACGCCATGCTGCTGCCGGCGGTAACGGCCTTCTCAGTAGAAGCTGCCCCGGACCGTTATGCCGAATGTGCCCGCACCATGGGCATGGCGCAGGCGCACGACACAGACCACTCGGCAGTGGATCAGCTGATTCACGGTTTGTACAAACGAAACGCCGAACTGCAGGTGCCTTCTCCTAAACAGTTCGGGATCGCGGAAGAGGAATACAGTGCGCTCGTGGGAACTATGGCGGAGCAGGCGCTGGCCTCAGGTTCACCGCAGAACAACCCTCGTATCCCAAGCGCCGAAGAGATCCAGGCGATCTACCGCCAGGCGTGGCAATAAAAGCATTCTCAGGGGCTACGCCTGACGCCGCCGGGGGCGCACAAGTGCCAACGCTGTCAAATCGTTCGGCCGGCACCGGCGGTTTGCGCGCAGAAATCTGAGGAAACGGGACCAGAGATGATTTGCGAAGTCATAGGCCGCCCGCAGTACGACCTCACAAATTTCTGATGCCGATTTCGTGGTGGAATTTTTTAGCAACCGCGCAACCCGTTCGACGCCAAACTCGGCTCCTCCCCGCCGGCTCTCAGTGACTCCCTTGGTGATCAGGAGCACGGAGTCCCCTTCCTGGAGGACTAGAATCGCCGCTTCGAATGTTGCGTGAGTAAAAAGCCCTAAAACCATTCCGCTCGGCTCCAGAGCGCGCACCGTTCCACCCTCGCGCAGCAAGACGACCAGTCCCGCGTTGCAGTAAGTGAGGATACCCAACGCGAGATTGAAGCATCCCAAAAAGGTGGGTGCGGGTCGAACGCCGTGAGGCTCTATTACGGAGAGATTGACGGCATGAGCCAGGGCAGCGATCGCGTCCGATTCATTGACCTCCTCTCCTGCGAAGAGTTCCTTGGCTCTTCGGCGAAAGACATTTTGCACATCCAACGCCACGTCATGATCTTGTGATTCTGTGCCGGCGATATCGGTCAACAGGAATACGACGTGCTGGCCGGTCGACAAGCCATCGGAAAAAACGCCCCCGCGACAGGATGCGTGGTGCTGGGCGTGGATATCCACGCCATGGAACTGGGACCAGTCAACTGGAAGCAGAGCAGGTGAGCCCACTCGCGTGCCTGGCCCCGCCACCGCACCGTCCATCGTGTGATCTCCCTGACTCGCAGTGATTTCTGATTGTACTCGTTGTAGAGGTGAAAGCCAGAGGAGAGGCTTTGGTCGGGGACGAGATTCCAGACATTAACAGTTCGAAAGCGTACCGAGGGCTAAAGAGGGCACGTTAGGACCGGAAACAAACAGCAGGTCGCTACGCTCCGGTCGAAAACATTTCCACGAAAGGTCCGCGGAACTGCAGATCCCTCCACTACGCTCCCCCAGATTTCCTGTGGAACTTGGTGGCGTTGACAAGCTCTGTGCACCTTTCTCTACGGAAAGCCGCATACGTGGCAGTGGTGAGTGTTGCGAAGTAGGAAATCTGGGTACGCTTCGGTCCCACGGCAGGCCGGGGCAGGCGGGATGACAAAGGGGAGGGTGACGCTTCCAGGGAGAGCGGTTGCTGGACAGAGGGCGTTTTTCATCACCTTGGGTGGGCCGCAGGCCGGGCCTGCGGCCCATGAGCACTCCGGTCAGAGTGACAAATCTGTAAGTTAGTTCGATTGGAAGGTTAGATCGCCGACTTGATTTTGACTTAGTTATCCGAGGGGGTATGGAGTGGAGGCATACGCGATCCGTGGGCCCTCCACTCCTTCGATATGAGGGTTAGGCTACACGAGTCTCGCTGGCGCTGGAGACGTCTTCCGCACCGGTCTTCTCAAGAATAGTTTTCGCGCGTGCGATCCAGTCTGCGTTATCCGCATGGACGGATAGAAGGATACCGCCTTTTCTCAGGCGGGTTTCGTACCGCTTGGCCTCAAACTCCGGCACGCCGAATCCGACCAATGCGCCGGTGATTCCGCCGACCGCGGCGCCGACGCCCATGCCCGCGAGTGCCGCCATGATCGGGCCGGCGGCAAGAAAGGGGCCCACACCCGGAATTGCAAGCGCGCCGATACCCACGAGCCACCCGAGCACCCCGCCCACGACCGCCCCGGAGGTTCCTCCAGCGGTCGCACCTTCAGGCGCCTTGGTGCTTTTAACAGTGCCGATATCGCGTATGTCGCCGAGATTTTCCGGGGCCAGGACGGAGATGTCCGAACTGCGAAAATTCGCATCCCGAAGCGCTTGTACGGCTGCCTCCACACCCTGACGGCTGGTGTAAATTCCGAAGATCGAATGTCCTGCCATATCTGTTCTCCTTTTGTCGCTCGCCTTACTGAGCACTACTCGTAGTCAATTGATCGTCGACATTACCCGCACCGGCAATACTGGCCGCAGCAGACTCGACGGTTTGCTTTTCCGAATCTGACTTGACCCGGCCTTTCAAAGTTACCTTGCCGTCTTTGGTGATGATGGTTACGTTATGCGCTGCAGTGGAGAGGGATTTATCCTTGACCACCGCGCGACGAATGTTCCGTGTAATTGCAATATCGCTCGATTGATTGGACTGTTGGGCCGCGCCGGCGGTTGCCGACTGGGTTGCTGCGCGGGCCGGGGAAGGAGTAGTGGCGGGCAACGCCGCCACCGCTCCAATCACCAGGACCCACGCCAGGTTTTTTGCTGCTCTCATTTCATTGATCCTTATCCATGACGGCGACGTTCGTCTGGAAGTTCCTCGCCGGTTGCCGTTCTCTTTGGTGTCTCCGCGTCGGAGTCGACGCGCAGTTCTTCGTGGCGAACATCATCGCCGACCCTGGCCACATCCTCGACCTCGCGCTTGCCCACGAGGACCTCTTCTCGCACCACCGGCTGCTTCTCCAGGCGGACTGAGTCCTCAGAGAGGGGAACGCGAATCTCCTGCCCACTGCCAATGCTGGCAGAAGTCGCAGGCGTATTTGCCGGAACCGCGACCCGTTCCAACACCAGCTCTTCGCGAGTGATGGGAACTTCAATGGACTGATTTTCTGAAATCACGTCCTTACGTACTCGTACCTCGCCCCTGCTGATGCGTTCCTTGTGTACACGCAAGACTTCACCAAATAGCTGCACGCGATCGACGGAAGAATTCGCGACATCCGCAGAACGTCGCTCCGCATATCCGGTGCCGGTCATCTCTGTTTCGTTCCAGTCTTCGGCAGAATTTGCTTCCACAGGACGCCGGTCTACGTACCCGGTATCTGTGATCTCTCTGCCGGTCGAGTCTGCGGCATCCATGGCTGCCGCATCTGTCGCCTCTACATCCGGGTCGCTATATCTGTTTACCGCTGTGTCTGCACCCGCGACGTCGGCTGCGCCATAGTTGCTTCTCGCTACGTTTGGCTGCGTGAGGTCAGCCCCGGCAATGTCTTCGTAACGTACCTTGCCACCATTGGAAGACAAAATTTGCTCCGCTTCCGGGGCCCGATCAGCATCCCGTACGGTGACAATTGCACCACCTGTTTTCAGATTCCGGGTCAAGTAGGCCGCACGATCCGAGGGAATACCGGTTCCAACGAGAGACCCTTCGAATTCGTTGTCAGAAAACTCATACTCATACTCGCCCGGCGCATAAGGGTCAGTATTAAGGGTTGAATCGGCCGCCGCCTCACGGCGTCCCTCGACCTTGTCGTCGGAACGGAAGGCGTCCTTTACTTTTTCCCACCAATTTTCACGGTCATGATGAATAGCGCGAGTCGAGGTGGCGGCATCCCCAGTATTCGCGTAGCGATCGAGCGATCGGCCGCGGAAGGCGGCGCCTATCTGGCCCGGTCCAAATCCGTTGGCCCGGAGTTCGGTCACTGCCTTATGAGCGTCGTTTGCATCGTTGAAAAGTCCTACTACTACCTGCGTAGTTGTCCCCACGCCGGCTGCGTTGGTTGTCGTTTCGTAAGCCATGAAGATGTCCTTAGGGTTTGGGTTTGGAGGTTGATCGAGTAACTTCGTCCACTTATAGCTAAGTAGGATGCAAGTTATCTATCCGTGCATAGCGATAAGTTAAACTTTGATCGAGAATCTCCGGGAGTAAGCGCAATCGGAACACACAGCTTGAAAGCGCATCCGGCTGACGGCTGCAACGTGGCCCCTGGGCAGGGGCAGCTATCAGCTTTCGCTAAGGAAGACTGTAGGAGGCACGCAACGATCAACAAAATTCTGGCTTGCGAATCGCCGGCTCAGCCGATGCTTCTCCGGTCGCCAGACTTGGCGGACGCATCATCGGGCGCATCATCGATCAGGAGACGTTCCCTGCGGACGCGGTCGCTGACCGACTCGTTCTGCGTTACTTCTCGCTTGCCTACTTTGTATTCTTCGCGGAGGACAGTGTCTTTATCAATGTGTACTCTCTCTTCACTGAGAGGGACGCGGATCGAACCTTCCGGATTGGTGCGGCCACTTTCGTCGGAGTGTTCCACCACCAGGTGCTCTCGCGTTACCGGCACTTGTACGGTTTCCATTTGTGTGACGGATTCCTTGCGGACGTGTACTTCCTCGTTGGCTACCTTCTCCTTGCGGACACGCAGGACTTCACCAAAGAGCTGAATGTGGCCGGGGTCGGCTGGCGGTGGGGCGACGAGAGGCGTGGAAGTAACAACGGTTCCGGGTGTGGCCTCTGCTATTGCCGGCTGTTCCGGTTTGCGCCTGTTCACGATGCGCGCTCCGCGTTGCTCGAGCAAAGTTCGTGCCTCCGGATTGCGGGCGCCCGCAGTCACGGTCACGATGGCGGCGGCGTGATCGAGGGTGCGTGTTTCTTGCGATGAAAGATCAAGCTGAACAAGCATGGCCTCAAATGAGGTAGGAGTCGCCGGGGGCGCAAGCGGCGCGGTTGCGCCGCGCCGCGTACTTTCGAGGCGATCGTCTCCGTGGTAGAGCTGTCTTAATTGCCCGAACCAATCTCTGTTTGCACGGACAGGACCAGGGGCTTCCTCGGTCTCAACCGGCGCAGGGCTTTGCTCGCGAAATGCGGCAGCCACCTCATCCGCAGAAAATTGCTGTTCGCGAAGAGCTTGCAAAGCGCGGCGGGCATCGCTGGCAAGGGGGAAAATACCAATGACAACAGCTTCAAAATCGACGTTACTGCGGAGCATAATGAATCCTTGTTTTACTGAGATGACGAATTCGTTAGCGCCGTTCACCCAAAAGGGCTAATTCCTGATCCGAAAAACAAAAATCGAGTCTTAGACTATAAGGGTGACTTGCCAGCCTTATTTTCAAGCTAAAAAGGATTGATGATAAACCACCTGATCTGGGCCGCCGGGCTCCTTGGACATTTGCTACTTCTCGCCGTACTTTTCATGCACAAGCGTGCTGGCCGGTTTCCCTGGTTCACGCTGTTGATCATTTTTTACCTGGTGCGCTCAGTGGGCCTGGCAGCGGCGCTACGGCTTTCCGGTCATCCTGCCCCCATCTTCGCGTCCATGGTCATCGACGTGACGGACATTCTGCTCCAGTGTGCTGTGCTTATTGAGCTCACCTGGAACGCCCTCCAGCCGCTGGGCGGCGTTCGCCGCTTTACCCTGCCCTTGCTGCTAATCGCGAGCGGCGTTCTCATCGTCATGCGTCTAGCCCCATCCGGCCACTCGTCACTGCGCACGATTTTGGTTTTGATGCATTTCCTGCTCTCCGTGCTCATGGTGGAGTGGGCAATTGTGCTGGCTTTTCTTCTTCGCCCCTTGAGGCTGTCATGGCGCAGCCATGTCGTCGCCATCAGCTTCGGATTCGGTGTCTATTCCGCTGCTCTGCTGGCCGGAGGTGGCTATTTCACCACCGGTCGCGAGATGCGCGACTACATCTTCTTTTCATTCCTTCGCATCTCTGTTTATTTGCTGATCCTGGTTTTCTGGTCGGTTAGCCTGTGGTTTGCGGAGCCGACCTCCAGGGCATAGAGCACATACGGCGTGAATATCACAGAGCGGGATGTGCGGGCTGCAGAGTCGCCCAGGGTCAGCGCCTTTCAAGTTAGGTAGGCAGAGGCGGAACCATTCCTTCGTCTGCAGCTTGCGCGATATGGTCGTCTCAGAGTGTTGGCATGTCCACTTGCCGCGTCTGTTTTTACCCCGCAAACCAGCAGCTCCGCAACCCTCTCTCCATCAACATTAACGGTCGGAACGCACTCGATCACTGCCCGCTACTCCGGCGATGCAAACTACAGCGCGGATA
>DASRRN010000443.1:0-8513 GCA_035695685.1 Acidobacteriaceae bacterium
GTGCTCTTCGATGTGATCCCACGCGGGGACCAACAGGATGTTTTGCGGCGGTTGATGGACATCGCTCCAGGAACGGCGCCCGGCGGAATTCTGAGCGGCTCGTATTACTTTCGCTTCTATCTGGCGCGCGCACTGGAGCACGCGGGGATGGCCGACGAATATCTCGCCACCCTGAAGCCCTGGCGCGATCTACTGCCGCTCCATTTCAGCACCTGGCCGGAGACGCCGGGGAAGACGAGATCCGACTCGCATGCCTGGAGCGCGCATCCCATCTACGATCTGCTGACGCTGGTAGCGGGGATCGAACCGGCATCACCAGGCTTCGCCACAGTACGGATTGCGCCGCACCTGGGAGATTTACGCGAGCTGTCGGCGGACTTTCCTCATCCCCAGGGAATGATCAAGGTGCACTTCGACCGCAGCGGCGATGCGCTGACGGGGACTGTCACTCTGCCAGCGGGCCTGCAGGGCATCTTCGTCTGGCGGGAGAAGGAACAGCCGTTGCGCGGCGGAGTGAACCGGATCGGGGATCAGCCTTGAAACTTTTCAAACCTCGGAGCAGATATGGAAAAATCAGTGTCTCATGTAAGCCGGCGTGAGTTTCTGACCGGATCGGCATCGTTGGCTGCTGTCGGAGCGACGTTACCAATGCAGGCGGACACGCATCAGTTTGCCTCCTCGGAAGCCAGAGCCGAGTTCGACATTTATCAGCAACGCCGTCGATGGGAACTCTGGAGCCTGCTGGGTGATTTGCCCTGGGACCACAAGCCCGAGCCGCCGAGCCTGGTGCGCACCGAGAAACATGATGGGTACACACTCGAGCGGTTGATGCTTGACCTGAATGGGATCGAACCTGTTCCAGCGGTGCTGCTGATTCCGGACCGCCGGCAGGAGCGGGCGCCTGGGCTGCTCTTTATGCATTGGCACGCCGGCCAGTACGACCTGGGGAAAGAACAACTGCTGCGTGGCACTAGCGCGCAACCAGCCTACGCGCCGGTCTGCGCAGAAAAAGGCCTGGTGACGCTCGCCATTGATTGCTGGTGCTTCGGCGAGCGGAAGCGGGAAGAGGTTGGACGGCAGGGCGAAGAAGACACCTTTAAGCTGATGCTATGGCGAGGTCAGGTGCTGTGGGGAATGATGATGTTCGATGAGTTACGCGCGCTGAATTATCTGGCGAGCCGTCCGGAAGTGGATCCGGCGCGGCTGGGAGCCTTTGGCATGTCTATGGGCGCCACGAAGGCCTGGTGGCTGGCCGGCCTCGATCCGCGCGTCCGGGTCGCTATGGACGTTTGCTGCCTGACGAATTATCAATCGCTGATTGACGCACGCGGCCTGAGCAAGCACGGTGTCTACTATTTTGTTCCTGCGTTGTTGAAGCACTTCGACACATTTCAAATTAACCAACTAATCGTGCCGCGCACACACCTGAGCGTAAACGGGCGCCGGGACGACCTCACTCCGCCTGCAGGCGTCGAGCAAGTCCGCGAAAAGCTGCTGCCTCTTTACCGAACTTATGGAAAAGCCGAAGACTGTAAGATCGAACTCTTCGATTGCGCCCACGAGGAGTTACCGGAGATGCGGCGAGAGATTCTCGCATGGATGGATCAACACCTGGTCGCGCCCTGAAGTGCTGCCTTGCGAGCAGCACATTCGGAAGTACGTCACCGGGCTTGATCCGTCTGGTCAGTAGAGAGGCACAAGAGTGACCTGTCGTCCCCGCATTCTCGTCTTTGCCTGTACTCTTGGCTTGATTACGTGTGCAGCTCATGCAGCCTCAAAGACCTTTCTGGCCAACGACTACGGAGCGAAGGGCGATGGTTCAACACTTGACACCGTTTCCATACAGAAGACGATCGATGCAGCCGCGAAATCGGGCGGGACGGTAACGTTCAAACCAGGCAACTACCTGACTGGCTCTCTCTTCCTGAAATCGGGGACCACAATGGATGTCGGCGAAGGGGTGACGCTCATCGGTTCGCAGAAGCTGGGCGATTACCCCATGTTGCCGACGCGCATCGCGGGAATCGAGATGACGTGGCCGGCGGCCCTGGTCAACGTCCGCGATCAACACCATGTCACAATTCTCGGAAAAGGAACCATCGACGGCGACGGACCTATCTGGTGGAAGTCTTATTGGGATCTCCGCGCCACTTATGAACCAAAGGGACTACGCTGGGCCTCCGACTACGATGCCCGCCGGCCGCGCCTGATCCTGCTGCAGAATTCATCAGACATTCACCTGGGTGGAGGCATCCTGCTGAAACGCTCCGGCTTCTGGACAGTTCATGTACTCTATTCGGAGCATGTGACCATCGACGGCGTCATCATTCGGAACAACGAAGGTGGCAAGGGCCCATCGACCGACGGCATCGACATTGACTCTTCGCGTAAGGTGCTGGTGGAGCACGCCGATATCGATGTGAACGACGATGCCCTCTGCCTTAAAGCGGGGCGCGACTCCGACGGATTGCGGGTGAACCGCCCCACCGAAGATATCGTCATTCGCGACTCAATCATTCGCCGCGGAGCGGCGGCAGTTACCATCGGCAGTGAGACCTCCGGCGGCTTTCGCAATATCGAAGCCTATAACCTTACTGCGCTATCAGGCGTGCCCTCCGGAGTGCTCTTCAAGTCTGCCCACACTCGCGGCGGCACCGCCAGCGATATCCGCATTCATGACCTGACGCTCGAGGGCGTCGCTATTCCCATTCACATCAACATGAATTGGAATCCGAACTATAGTTACGCCACACTGCCGGCCGGATTGAAGAACATTCCTACTTATTGGGTTACGCTTACCACAAAAGTTCCCGAACAGCAGGGGCTACCGCATTTCCGGGATATTCACATCTGGAACATCAAGGCGACCGGCGCGACGCAAGCCTTCAACGTCAGTGCTTATCCCAATGCCACCCTCGACAACTTCCGCCTTGACCACTTGGACATTGAAGCGAAAACGGCAGGCTTCATCGTTAATGCAAGAAACTGGAGATTTGCGGACAATGAAATCAAGACCGCCGACGGAAGCAAAGTGAGTCTCACCGACGCGGCGGGTACCCACGACACGGGTCTGCCGTATGGCGAGCACAAATAGTCCCGGATAGCGGGACCACTGTTTGACAAGCCTATCTCGGCTATAGTACTTGTGTTTCCCATTGGAACTTTTCCAATATGGAACTCTCAAACCAAATTACTTTGAGCAAGTAGCAGGGCAGGGTGACCGACCCGAACGGCACAGTCGTGTCCGTTGCAACCGTGCGTGCCACCGCCCTCCTTTCGAGAGGCCGCCATGAATTTCAGAAAGAGTATTTGCCATTGCAGACTGTCTAACGCAGCAGGTTGGATACTTTTGGTATCAGCCTTTGCCCTACTCATTGGAATTCCACCCACCATGCATGCCCAAACCGCCGGGGAGGGCACGATCTCAGGGACGGTGACGGATAGCACCGGAGCCGCTATCCCGAATGTCCAGATCACGGCTATCGACGTCGCCACGAATGTGCGTACAGTGCGCACATCGTCGTCCGGAGGCTCATACACCATAGCGCCTCTTCCTGCGGGAACCTATTCCCTGCAGGTGACGGCTAGCGGATTCAAGAGCCTGAAACGAGATAACCTGACGGTAAATGCCCTGGGGGTACTGGACGTCAACCTGGTGCTGGAGGTCGGCCAAGCGTCACAGACGGTCGTCGTAACCACAGCTCCACCGGCGCTTGACACCTCCACCGCCACATTGGGCTTAGTGGTGGAGAATGAAACGTATGCCAATCTTCCCCTGCAGATGAACAATGCCCAACGGGACCCGACGGCCTTTGGAGCTCTCACTCCCGGAGCCCAGGCCGGGAGCCGCCTTCCAGTGATTGGCGGTACGGGAAACTATCTGGGCCAACTTTACCTGGATGGCATGCCAGCGGAAACAGTCAGCCAGCAGGGCGACAACCGGCTGGTTGGCCAGGCTGTGAGCCTCGACGCCGTCGATCAATTCCAGGTGGTGACCAGCACCCCTCCGGCAGAGTATTCAGGCGCGGGTGCGATGAACTTCACCATGAAGTCGGGAGGGCTTGCCTATCACGGGCAGGTGTCGGACTTCGTTCGCAATACGATCTTCGATGCCTGGTCCTTCACCGCCAAGGCGGCCACAACAAAGAACGCCGACGGCGAAACAATCCCGGCTCCCAAGCCGGCGGAACATCAGAATGAATTATCAGCATCCGTCGGCGGCCCTGTTCCTCATACCGCGCACAAGCTCTTTTTCTTCTTCGCCTATGACCGATACTATGAACGCAAGGGGGCTACCTATTCGCTCTACACTGTGCCCACCACAGCGATGAGAACCGGCGACTTCACCGAGCTGAATGGCAATGTGGGCGCGGGAGGACAGCAGGGTGAAGGGTCGGCCAATCCACCCATCCTCTACAATCCGGCTTCCAACAATTGTATCGGCAACGTCTGCACCCGGCAGCCATTCGCGGGAATGAAGAATGGTGTACCAACCTACAATGTGATCCCATCCAGCTCCATCTCGCCAATTGCGCAGGCTATGCAGTCATTCCTGCCGGCGCCCACCAACAACTCCGTCATCATGAACAACTATCTAAGCGGGCAGCCAAGTGGCTTTAACAATTTTGTAATCGATTATCGCGTGGACTTCGATCTGAGTGCGAAGCAGCGGCTCTCCACTGTTGGGGCGATGGGCACGGTAGATTACCTCAACAACTACGCGGCTCCTTTTTTGCCGCCGCCCTATGTAGGTGGCGACCTCGCTTCTATCTATCCCAAAGTTTTTGATATGCAGCACACGTACACCATCAACAGCCGGCTGGTCAATCAGTTCAAGTACGGCTATACCCGGTTCTTTCAAAACATTCACAATGCCACGCAAGGCGTAGCGGCGTGGGAAGCTCCCAAACTCGGTATTTCGAACCTGCCAGCAGGGCAAGCTTCTGAAGAGTTTCCTGGCGCCACATTCGCCACCACGCCGGCTTATAGCGGTGTCGCGGCGACATCAGGAGGCCCAGCGAGCGTACAGACCACGTGGACAGGCTTCGGAAATGCGATTTCTACTCAGCTCACCACTCCCAATAACTACACCGTGGTCGACAATCTGCAGTGGCTCAAGGGTAGACACGCGCTGACGTTCGGCATGACCATTCAGTGGCAGCAGATCAACAACGCCAACCCTGCCACCTACACCGGCGTTCTCGACCTCACTTACAACGCCAACTCCACGGCAAACTTCGCCGCGAATTCGAATTCGCTGTCGACGGGCACTGCGACCGCGCCCTCCGGCTATTCTTATGCCAGCTTCCTGCTGGGTGCAGTGGGCGGGACGCCATCCATCGGCTTGCAACCCGTAAGCGAATTAGGCGGACGATATCGACCCATATCACCGTATGTCGAGGACAGTTTTAAAGTCACCTCGAAACTAACCCTCGATCTTGGACTCCGCTGGGATTACTTGCCGCCCTACCACGAGGTTAAGAATCGTTGGACATTCCTGAATCCAAACTTAACCAATGGAGCAACAGGGACGCCGGGCGAGTTACAATTCGCCGGAAATTACGGAGGACCGGGAGTGAGCTGCGGGTGCCAAACGCCAGTCCACACTTACTGGAAGAATTGGGGACCGCGCATCGGGCTGGCGTATTCGGTCAATCCCATAATGGTGATCAGAGCGGGTTTTGCAGAGGTCTTCTCACAGGCAGGCGGTGTAGGAGGGCGTAATGGCTCCTTTCAGGGTACGGGCCAGACCGGCTTCAACGTTACCGCGACTGGGCCGGCAGAGGTCACGACCGGTGCCGACGCTGGGCCCTCGTTCTATCTGAATAGCGGAAACTCGTCACTCTTTGGCCCCGGCTATGTCTATCCGACTCCACCCACGCCCAGTGCCGCTTCGCAGATCCTGAATTCGGGCAACCGTTTGAACGCCGGCAAGTTCGTGACTGCCAGCGGTGTGTCGTATGCAGACCCCTATATCTCTGGACGCGCGCCGGAATTCATTTTCTACAATGCCGGCATTGAGCGGGCCATCACAAAAGATATGACACTCGCGGTAAATTACGTTGGCAATCAAAGCCACTTCCTGAACGAGTCTACGACCAGTGGCGCGAACGCGCGTGGATATTGGGCCAACCAGCTGGACCCGAAATACCTTGCCGCCCTCGGCAGTGTCACGGACAGCACGGGCTCGAAGCCGATTCTCATTTCAGCGGCGACGCCGGCGAACGTAGCCAAGGCGCAGGCAGCGATGCCTGGCCTCGCAATTCCGGCCTTCTTTCAGAATGCGGCGTCAGTGAGCTCGACAGCCACCATTGCCCAGGGGCTGGTTGCATTCCCGCAGTACAGCGGAGTCACCGACATCTGGGGTCAGAACGTGGGTAACTTCAGCTATAACTCGATCCAGGTCACGCTTCTCCAACGTCTCAGCAGAGGACTCACGTTTAACGTGAACTACACTTACTCGAAGAACCTTGGCGATGACGGCACGTTTCGCAGTGGCTTTCCAATCCCTTCCGGTGCAATCTCCGGCGGCGGCCAAAACTGGGGCCAGGATCGGATCGAACGTTCTTATGCGACTATTTCTACGCCGCAAAGCCTTCACGCCTTCGGTGTTTATCAGCTGCCTTTCGGTAAGGGGCACCTCGGCAACAGCTCATTTGTGATGCGTTCATTGGCCAGCGGATGGCAGCTGTCCAGCATCTATACTTACTCTTCGGGCACGCCCATGGCAATCATCTGGACCGGATGCACGTCCACCAATTACCCGGGTCAGGGCCAGTGCATGCCGGACCTCAATCCTGCGTTTCCTGGTTATCACAACAACAATGCCCGTATTCATGGGAGCTACGGAACCGGGCCGCATGGAACGACTGCCTGCAATCTGGGCATCGGCCCCGGCTGCATCCCTATCCAGTACATTGATGTAAACGCATTTGCCACTCCGGCCAATGTCTCGACGACCACTACTCCACAGTATTTGATTGGAAATGCCCCCCGGACCAGGGCGCTGAACCTCAACAATCCCGGTACGCAAAACCTTGACAGTTCTTTGCGCCGGAGTTTCTCTTTACCTCACGAGACGTCGTTTGTGTTTGAGGTAGACTGCCTCAACACCTGGAACAAGGCAACCTTCGCACCCCCCAACCAAAGCTGGGCAGCAGGATCGACTACCTTCGGCACGGTCACGGGAATGGCCACCACTTACGCTCCCCGCGACTACCAGTTTGCTGCACACTTCAAGTTCTAACGCCAGGACATATCGGCATGCGACGTTTCTTCCCTCTGATCCTGATCTTCGTAGTCCATGCATCGCACTTGCTATTGGCTCGGGCAGAGGAGCCGCCAACATCCTGGGTGGATAAAGACACCGGGCACCGGGTGATCCGCCTAACCGGGGAAGCTGGCTCGTCGGGTTTGTATTTCAATGTCAATGCGTATTCGCCGGACGGCAAGCTGATGATCTACGTGGCCCCGGATGGGATTCACACACTCGAACTGGCGTCTCTCAAGACCAGGCTGCTGGTTCCGAATCCGCACGGCAACTCCGCGGCACCCACATCCAGGGACACTGTGCACGGCGGGCTACATGCGATCGTCGTGGGTAAAAAGACCAACAGTATCTTCTTCACTAAGTCTGACCCCGGGACACATTCCACAGCGCTCTATAAGGCGGACATGTATACCGGCGCCGAGAAGGAGTTAGTGACTCTCCCCCCACGGGCGAGTCTCGCGACCATCAATGCCGATGAGACGCTTGGCGTGGGAACCTATGACGAAACGGAAGCCGGCGCCGCGGAGGAGTACGGGCGCGCCCGTCCATCGCCGTCTTCATCCGGTGCGGGCGCTAGCGGAGCACGGCCACAAGCCGGCAGTCTTGTTCAACCTGAGGGTAAGGGCGAGATGATGGAGCGCAGGCTCGCGGCGCGCATCCCAGTCGTTCTCTACACCATCAACCTCGAAACCGGTAAGGTCACTCCGCTGCTTCACTCCACCGACTGGATCGGACATATGCTGTTCTCTCCGACCGATCCAACTCTGCTGATGTACTGCCACGAGGGCCCATGGCACAAGGTCGACCGCATCTGGATGATCCACACCGACGGTAGTCACAACACGCTGATTCACAGGCGCACCATGGCCATGGAGATCGCTGGTCACGAGTTCTGGGGGCTGGACGGCCACACCATCTGGTACGACTGGCAGTTTCCCAGGGGCGAGGACTTTTTTCTTGCCGGCTATAACCTTGAAACCCACACGCGCACTGCATACCATATGCAGCGAAATGAATGGTCCATCCACTTCAACGTCACCGAAGATGAGAAGCTCTTCGCCGGCGACGGCGGCGATCCGGGCCAGGTGGCCAAGGCTCCGGACGGCGAGTGGATCGAATTGTTCCATCCGGAGATGCTCCCAGTCACGGGCATCAACCAACCCGGGTTCTGGCAGCCAGGGGTATTTCATTCCGAGCACCTGGTTAACATGGACCACCACAACTATCGCCTGGAACCCAACGT
>DASRRN010000444.1:0-4829 GCA_035695685.1 Acidobacteriaceae bacterium
CGTCCCGCGGCGCCCAATCGAAGCACGGCCTCCGCAACTCGATCTGCGGCGTGACGGAGCACATCACCCTCAGCCGCAAAATCCCCGGCGATGCAACGAACCCCCAGTGCTTCAATGGCCTCGATATCAGCAACAATCGGCGAGGCGCCTTCCCCCGCGTAGCGATCAAGCAGAACCCGCGAGACCGGCGCTGTATTCACCAGGGCGTAATCGAAAATGGGCCGGTGCGCATGTTCATAAATCCGCTCGATATGCTGAGACGCGGTGAGGTTAAGGCTCTCATTGGCCTGGGTCATCAAGTTGCAGATATACACCCGTACCGCCTTCGAGGAAGCGAGAGCCTCAGAAACCCCTTTGACCAGAAGGTTGGTAATAAGGCTGGTAAAGAGCGAACCGGGACCGATGGTGATGAGGTTGGCACAATCAATGGCCTCCAGCGTCTCCGGTAGCGGCTCGGCATCCGCTGGATCGAGCGTGAGTTCAACGATGCGCTGGCGGCTGGCGGTGATGTTGGTCTCTCCGTGTACCACGGAACCGTCGTCCATTTGCGCCGCGAGAGACACGTTGGCGTTGGTTGCGGGATAAATGTGGCCCCGGGTTGCGAGGACCTGCGAAGAAAGCTTGATCGCCTGGGCGAAATCTCCCGTCATCTCGACCAGCGCGGCAACGAAGAGATTGCCGAAGCTATGACCTTCGAGGCCCTCCCCGGTGGTAAAGCGATGGCGAAAGAGGCGGGAGATCAGATGTTCGTCTTCAGAAAGGGCCACCATGCAGTTGCGTAGATCCCCGGGGGGCAGCATGTTAAAGCCGCGGCGCAGCCTCCCACTGGAGCCCCCGTCATCGGTTACGGTGACCACGGCGGAAAGATCGGAGATAAGGCAAGGGGCGTCACCGCAGTCGCCGAAAGATGGATGCGGCGATGCGACATACCTCCGTAGCCCGCGCAGCAGAGTGGAAAGACCTGTGCCTCCGCCGATGGCCACGGCACGAATGCTGGTACGGTCAGGGACCCTTCGCGTGACGCTGGCATTCGCGGGCCGCGGCTTAGCCAGGGTGGCGGAGGGAGTTTTCACCATAAAGCGATCACACAGCTAACCTACGCCAGGGAACCAATGCCGGCGATTCCCTGAAAGCGGGAGCCGGGAACGCGAAGATTCCTGGCGCTTACGGAACTTCGGGGTAGAGCAATTCGGTAAAACGGGGGTCATCGGCCATGTCTTGGAAATCTGAATCGCTGCGCGCCTGGATGCGGTTGCGGGGGCTTAGTTCAATCGCTTTGGCCAGGTGCTCGAGACAGGGTTCGGCCAGCCCGGTCATGCTTTCGAGGATAGCCAGACCGTAATAGGCATAGTCGGCAGCCGGGTTGGATTTGAGAATTCCCTGGAACTGATCGCGAGCCTCTTCATAGAAGCCCGTATTCAACAGGGAGATGGCGTAGTCGTACTGCTCCTCCGTATTGTCGAAGGAGAGACCGCTTTGTTGTGCACGGCGCTGGCAGGCTGCGAGATACACCCGGACCCGCTCTAGAATCTCGACCGGACCGTCCTGGCTGAGCTTTTCAAAGACCACCCGGGCTTTGTCGTATTTGCCTTCATGCATCCACTGCAGCGCAGTCTGGTATTCGTTCAGAGATTTCTGGTGCGAAGCATTGGGCATAGGGCGCGCCTTGCCCTCGATGGTTCGAGGACTGCGCCGAGCGGGGATACCCTGACCTGTGTTTTGCATAACCCACTCTTCTTTCAACCTGTCAGGCGACAGGAGTATGCATAGATCGGAACACTGTGATGCAACCGGCTATCAGATTCGTCTTTATACGCACCGCAAGCGCATACGTCAACCCGGCAATCGCGCGGCATCCTTGGCAAGACTGTAGCACGGGTGCCCGGGAACGTCTTCTTTCCAGGGAGAACCCGTTCCATAGCGGGACGGACTCAGGAATTCGCTCGTGATCGGTAAACCGCCGGGTTCAGCGCCGGGTCGTTATACATCTTGAACTGGCGGTAGAGCTTGAAACTTCGTCGGCCATGGAGGACTTGCTCCCACAGCCGGTCGAGCGATGTGGCTAAGTCCTCCCGTTGCTCCGTCAGGATGCGCAGGCGTTCCAGGTTGCGCTCGGCATGGCCGTTGGGCGCTCCCGGGCGGTCGATCTCTTCCCGGGTATGAAAAAGCTTAAGCGACAGAATCGAAAGCCGGTCCAGGATCAGGCCGGGAGACTCGGAATGGAGTTCGGCGCCGGGAGCGGGCAAGTTCTGCCCGTTGAGAAAGTCCAACAACAGCACATCACACTGTTCAGTGAGATCGTTGCGCCGCTGGTTGGCGCAGTCAATGAAGCGTTTGATCCGGGCGATGTCTTGGTCGCTGGCTTGTGGGCTGCGCGCCGTATCCTCCGCGTGCCACAGCTCGAAGTTGGCCAGGTGTTGCTCCACGACCGTGCGCTCGAACCCAGTCAGGGAAGGGGCCACGGCCGGAGCCTCGTGGTGCCAGGCGCCAGTGCAACGGTCCTGAAGCGAAGTGACCTGGGTCGAGCTAAGGAGTAGGGGGTCAGGTGGGCTGGCGGGCATGGATGGCACCGGAAAGGAGCTTCGAATGGAGCCTCTGGAACTGCGCGCCAACCAACTTCTCAGGTAGCTCCGAGACGTGGTGAGCTCGGTGGGAATCGAACCCACGACCCACGCATTAAAAGTGCGTTGCTCTACCGACTGAGCTACGAGCTCATTCTCTGCACAGTTTCCAAAGTACCACAAAGGCCCCAGATAGCTGGACCCTGGGCCGGCAAGCTCTAAACGGTAGCACGGTGAGCAATTGCAAGGTATGTTAGGGAACTGGAGTTCCCGTTACCCGCGCGCGACTTTTGCGGGCCGTCGAGTAAGAACAATGACCGAAGAACCGGAGGATATCGCGACGCTTTACTCCCAGGCGCACGTGGAAGGGACGAGGTATTGGGGCTTTTCTGCATCGCGCATGCAAGTGCGGGGAAAGTTCCGCCGCGGAATCGGTCGCGAACCTCTGGAATGGCCTGGTCGGGCATGGCCCGTGTCGCCGCCCCAACCCGAGGAACTATTCCAGGAAGTTCAGGTTCAGGAACCCCAATTTGATGAACGCCAATTTAATGAACCGCAATTTAATGAACCCCAAGTTCAGGAATCCCAAGGTCAGGAACCCCAGTTTGAGCAACCACACGTTCAGGAAGTTCCTGCTCGGGAACCGCGCGTGCAAACGTCCCAGGTCGAACCGAAACCAGTCAGCGAGCCGGCCGGTGCCCCCGTCCCCGACAGCAAAGCTCCGGTCGGGACAATGCCGCCAGCTAGCGCAAGAGTGCTTACCCGCTGGTATGCGTTGCGCTCTGTCTTTGCCCCCGCAGAGATACCTGTGGATCCGGTTTCGCTGCCCAGTTTCGATCAGCGGCCCCCCGTCGTTATGTTTTTCTCCCTTGCCGGCGGGGTCGGAAAAACCTGCCTGGTAGCCACGCTCGGGCGTGCTCTCTCAGCACTCGGGGAGCACGTACTGATCGCCGACACAGCTGCCGGCGGAGTGTTGCCATTCTATTTTGGCGCGCGTGAATGGAGGCCGGGTGTGGTCCGCACCTTCTCTCCTCCGCCTTCCCCCCTTGCTCCGGAATGTGACGCTCCGGTGCAGATGCTGAACCTTCAGGCACAGCCACTTCCCTGCGACCGCGGTGAGGATGACCCTCTGCTGGGAGAGCTCTTGCACGATGCTCGCGGGGTAAGCCGCATTCTGCTAGACGTGGCTACGGCCAGCCGCGAGATGACGAGCCGGCTGCTGCCGCTTTGGCCTACCGTTCTGGTGCCCGTCCTTCCCGACATGAGTTCGGTGGCCAGTCTGGGACTGATCGAGGAACTATTGGCCGGCCCGCTCAGTCAGCTTGGTCAGGGAGGACGCCCGGGAAAGACTCTTTACCTCTTGAACCAGTTCGATGCCTCGTCGCCACTGCACGTGGACGTGCGCGCCATCCTGCAGCAGCAATTGGGCGATCGCCTCCTGCCTTTCGTGCTGCGTCGCAGCCCCGCGGTGAGTGAGGCATTAGCGGAAGGTATGACGGTGATCGATTACGCGCCAGGTTCGGAGGTTGCGGAAGACTATCGGACCCTCGCCGATTGGCTACGCACCATCGTCGCGCCGGCCGTCACCGGTGGCACTCGCTGGAGCGAGCGATGATTCGGTTTGCCATCTTCGCCCACAACTCTCGGGAAGCTGCGGAGAAAAGATATCGTTTTACGTTTGTACTTGCTGAGGGCCACCCTTTCGATCGTCTGCGTCAGAACCCCATCCAAACTCAGTCCCGGAGGGACGGCTGAGAATAGCCCAGGACGTGAGTCCTGGGTAAGATTTGAAAACATGATCCAGTCCCGAAGTGACGGCTGAAATTACCCAGGACGCAGTCCCGCGTTACCTCACCCCTTCTCCAACTCCATCCGGTACTCGCCATCCCTCAAGCTTGAGTTTGCTCACTTCAGCTGTGACAATCGAGGAAAGAATTGCGTCGAACAAGGACTATGAAGGCAACTCACAAACGGTTCGCTGTGGTTCTCATGCTGATGTTTTTGCCCGCGTATATCGCCAATGCCTCGCCTCCCGCCGAGATCGAGCGTGGCTTCCAGAGTATGTATAACCTGCAATTTGACCAGGCCCATCACGATTTTTCTGCCTGGCAACGGGTACATCCGGAGGATCCTCTCGGACCGGTTTCGCAAGCTGCCGGTTACCTGTTCAGTGAGTTCGCCCGTCTCGGCATCCTCGAAAGCCAGTTCTTTACTAACGACAAGACCTTCGAAGCCCGACCCAAGCTGGCTCCGGATCCCAGGGTGCGC
>DASRRN010000445.1:0-4493 GCA_035695685.1 Acidobacteriaceae bacterium
CCTGGATCTTTTCGTAGCCAACGATGGAGAGTCCAACTATCTCTACCGCAACGACGGCAACGGCCACTTTACCGATATCGCCCTCGACGCCGGAGTCGCCGTCAACCTCGATGGCAGCGAACAAGCCAATATGGGGGTCGCCTTAGGTGACTACGAGCACAAGGGCCTGTTCTCCATCGCTATCACTCACTTCAGTGAGGAGTATGCCGCCCTGTACCGCAACAACGGCGCGCTCAGCTTTACTGACGTCTCTTATCCTTCCGGCATCGCCCGCGGAACCACGCCTTATGTGGGATGGGGAGACGCTTTCTTCGATTTAGACAACGATGGCTGGCCAGACCTGATCCTCGTGAACGGGCATGTCTACCCCCAGGTGGATACCAAAGATATCGGCACCAGATTTCGCGAGCCTAAGCTCCTCTATCTCAACCAGCACGACGGGACCTTTCGCGACATAAGCAAGCTTGCCGGAGCGGCGATACAAATTCCCCAGGTAAGCCGTGGGCTTGCAGTTGGCGATCTGTTCAATGATGGGCACCTGGAGATTGTGGTCGAAAATCTGGAAGGCGAACCGATGATTCTGCGCCCCCAGGGAGGTGCTCCTAACCACTGGATCAGCTTCGAACTGGAGGCAACTAAGGGCAGCCCGCTCGCCCTCAACGCGCGATTGCGCGCCACTGCCGGCGACCTTGTCCAACAGGACGAGGTCCGCAGCGGAGGAAGCTATCTTTCGCAAAACGATCTGAGGATCCACTTTGGCCTGGCCGCCCATCAAAAGCTGGATAAGTTGGAGATTTTCTGGCCTTCGGGCAGGGTAGAGACGCTCACCAATCTAGCTGCGGATCATTTCTACGTTGTGAAAGAGGGCCAGGGTGTTCTTCCCCCTCGGTGAGGTATCTAGACAAACTATTGTCTAGATGGGCCATGGCTGCTATCTTGTTGGCTGCACACAAGGAAGCAGCGGCTCGATGGGCAAGCGCAAGAGCGACGATAAGCACTCTGACGGACCAGTCAGTCTCAAAACCCTTGCAGCTTATCTCAATCTTGACCCAACCACGATATCGGTGGTCTTGAATGAGGTGCCCGGGCGCTCCATCCCCGAAGCTACCCGGGAGCGTATCCGCAAGGCAGCGCTCAAATTCAACTACCAGCCCAGTTTTCTTGCCCGTTCCCTGAGAAATCGTCGCACCATGACCATCGGCATTTTGGTTCCTGTACTTGCCGACGGTTATCACGCAGAAGTGATGACCGGTATCGGAGACCGGCTCCTGGAAGAAAACTACTTCTACTTTATCGCCCACCACCGGCACCGAACCGACCTCATCGAGCAGTACCCTCGCATGCTGATCAGCCGCGGTGCCGAGGGCTTGATTGCGATCGACACTAACCTGGTCCACAGGCTCCCCCTTCCTGTGGTTGCCATCGCCGGCCATCGCCGTATGAGCGGAGTTACGAATGTGGTGCTCGACCACCACCGCGCTGCCGAACTATCGCTCTGTCATCTTTACGACCTGGGTCACCGGACCATTGCATTCATGCGCGGACAGCCTTACAGTTCTGACTCCGACGCAAGGTGGCAAGGTATCGTTCAGGTGGCGCAGGATCTCGGGCTCGTGATCAAGCCCGAAATGACCATTCAACTCGAAAAAGACCTGACCTCCCCTGAATTGGGATATCCGGTGGTAAAGCAACTGCTGGCTCATCATCGCAGTTTTACAGCTGTCGTTTCGTTCAATGACGTTGCGGCGATCGGTTGCATACGCGCACTCCATGATTCGGGGCTGCGCGTCGCGGAGGATGTGTCGGTGGTTGGATTCGACGACATCAAAGAGGCCGCCTTTCAGACACCGAGTCTCACCACCATTCGCCAACCTCTGCACCAGATGGGCGAACTCGCTGTCCAATTGCTACTGCAACAGCTCCGGCCTTCCGATGCCAAGGCCCCTCCGCAAGTAGCAGTAGCGCCTGAATTGATCGTCCGCGAATCGACCGGGCCGGCACGCCAGAGATCACGAAAGACTACTTCAAGTCGTCGCCCGGTTCCACAGCGATCACTCTGATGCTCATTTCGTGACTTTGGTTGCCCATCATCGCCCGGACCGCCACTGTGGCTGTAATAGGCTGCGGAAAACTGATTCGTCTGAAGGGGGACGGGCTTTAGATGCTGCGGAAAAACGCGAATTCCATGAAGGGGACGGCCTTCAGGCCATCCATAATTGTTTTACAGCGAATGCGGCTTTTAGCCGCTGAGGGAGCGACTTTCGCTTCCTATTCGACTTTTTTCCGCAGCCTGTTTAGCCCGTCCGTAATTACTTTGGAATGAATTGGGCATTACAGGCTGCGCAAAACTCGGTTTTAGGGTAGGCCGGGGATTTATCCCCGGCGCAACGCAATGTAATCATCGTGGGCTTTAGCCCCTGGGGCATGCTTTCCTGCCCGAATCAGACTTTTTCCGCAGCCTGTGTAAGCCATTCTTGTTCGTCCGGGTTCATCGGGGCCGTCGATTTCTCAAAATTTACATTTACGCAAAAAATAGTTGTCATAGTTTGTCAGTGACTTTGCGACAATGCTGTCAAGAATACCGTTCGCGTTGCGGACACAGCACCCGCGTGCCGCCCCGGGCCCGTTTACAAATCAATATCCAGTAGAACAAAGACCCAAATTTTGAGGAGAGCCAAATGCAGCAAACCTCTCGATTCCGTCTCTTCCCCCTGCTGACCTTACTCTGCACTTTGATTACCCCCATCGCTCATGCGCAAACGGCCGTGGATGGAGCAGTCGGAGGCACGGTCGTCGATGCCTCGGGTGCCGTTGTCAGCGGCGCAACCGTCACCGTCATAGCGAATGCAACCAACGCCGAACAAACCGCTACGGCCGACAGTGCAGGGTACTTCCGCGTTATTCATCTGCAGCCGGGGACCTACAGTGTGACGATTTCCGCCACCGGGTTCGAACCCTACAAATCAGTGGACGTGACCGTTCAGGTCGGCCTGCTGACCACGATTGACGCTCATATGCAGGTAGGGTCAACTTCGCAAACGGTGGAGGTCTCCGGCGCCTCTCCACTGGTGAATACCACTAATCCGGATTTTGCCGGCATTATCGATCAGAAGGTTCTTCACGATCTGCCGGTCAGCAACTATCGCTGGTCCAGTTACGCCCTGTTGACGCCTGGTGTTGTGAACGACTCGAACGGTTATGGTCTGCTCAGTTTCCGCGGTCAGAGCACGCTGCTGAATAATGTAACCATCGACGGTACAGATGACAATCAAGCCTTCTTTTCCGAAGAGCGGGGTCGTACCCGTGCCGGCTATTCCACCGCCAAGGAGTCGGTTCAGGAGTTTCAGGTCAACACCTCCAACTACTCGGTCGAATACGGCCGCTCGGCGGGCGGCATCGTGAACTCGGTCACCAAGAGCGGTACCAACGACTTTCACGGAGTGGGCTATTACTTTGATCGTGATAGCGCATGGGCGGCCACCAACAGCACCGTGACCCACCCCGTCGAGGTTTCCAACACCCCGCCTACCTACCAGGTGCTTCCTTTCAAACCTACTGATCTTCGCCGCCAATATGGTTTGGCTGTCGGTGGCCCGATCTGGAAGAACAAGATTTTCTTCTTCTTTGCCGCGGACCGTTTCTATCACGACTTTCCCGCCGCCGCTACCATCACCGGCGCCAGCGCGAACGCTAATTTCTACACCCCTGCCGACGCCGTACTGCCGGCGAGCAAGAAGTGCGGCGGAACAGGCTCTGCGGCTCCCTCTTACCAGGACGCCAATGTCTGCCAGATCGCAACCAATACCGGTCTGCCCTATGCAGGCTCCTACACTGTTTACAACGCCGGAATTGCCGGACTCCAAACAACGCTCGGCACAGTGCCTCGAATCGGTGACCAGACCATCTACTTCCCCAAGATCGACTGGCAGGTGAATGCCAAAAACCATGTTTCCGTGGAAGCGAACCGGATGCGCTGGACCTCCCCGGCCGGGATCCAAACCAGCCCGGCCGTCGCCTACGGACTCTCCAGCTTCGGCAACGACTACGTGCGCGACAATTGGATAGTAGGCAAGTTGGACACCCTTATCACCCCGGTATGGAGTAACGAGGCGCGGTACATGTATGGCCGCGATTTTGAATACGAGACCAATCAGGCGCCCACTCCGTACGAAACCAGTACCCTGATCAACACGCCAACCTACACCAACCCGTTGGGGCTGCCAACGAACGTGTATCTAACCGGCTTTTTCCAGATCGGAACCCCGCAGTTCCTTCTCCGTGCCGCCTATCCCGACGAGCGCCGTTGGCAGTTCTCTGACACCCTCAACTGGATCCACGGAAATCACAGCTTCAAGTTCGGCGGAGACTACGTCCACACCTACGATTTGACTTCCAATCTCTATAACCAGTTCGGCGGCTACACCTACAGCGGCAACACCACCCTGGGTAACTACATCTCAGACGCGTACCTCGCGAGCAATGCAGGCACCGCC
>DASRRN010000446.1:0-3808 GCA_035695685.1 Acidobacteriaceae bacterium
CGCCCAGGTGGTTCTGCATGAATTTGACCTTTTTCCACTCCATCAGCTCACGCTCGGCATCTTCAGCGCGACGCTCGGCCTGGCTCGACTCATAGGCAATGCCGGCAAGCTCGGCTTCGCTGAGAGGAGCCCCCAGGTGGGGATCTGCGTGCGAACCCTGCTTTCCGGATTGCTTCGCGAGTACCCCGACTCCACTCTCTCCGGAAACCAGAATGGCCTTGGCAATGCGGTGGATAATCAGGTCAGGGTAGCGGCGGATGGGCGAAGTAAAGTGGGTATAGCAGGGCGCCGCCAAGGCGAAGTGGCCCTCGTTCTTTTCGCTGTAACGCGCCTGACGCAGGGAACGGAGCATGAGATGGGCCAGGATTCGCTCCTCCGGCTTGCCGGCTATCTTAAGCGCCAGCTGCTGATACATGCGCGGGGTGACCGCGATATCTTCCGCGATCTCATACTGGCGCGGCGGATGGCCCCGGCCGGCGGCGCGGCCTCTCTGCTCGCGGCGCTCCGACTTCATGGTCACGCGCTTCACCGGCAGCGGGCCCAGGCCAAGCGAGTAACCAAAGGTAGCAGCCACGGTTTCAAAGTCGGCGACTCGGCGAGGTTCCGGCTTTTCGTGAATTCGATACAGCGACGGCACTCCAAGATTTTGCAGCCACGAAGCAACACATTCGTTGGCTGAGAGCATGAACTCTTCGATCAGACGATTGGCCCAGCTCCGCTCGGAACGAACGATGCTTTGCATGGCGCCCTGAGAGTCAAATTCAATGACCGGCTCCGGCAGATCAAAATCGATCGATCCGCGGCGCTGGCGTTTGCGGTTCAGCAGGCGGGCGAGCTCGTACATCTGTTCGAGGTCCGGAACCAGCGGAGCAAGTTGCTCCCGCGCTTTCTGATCGCCGTCGAGTACCGCGTGCACCTGGGTGTAGGTCAGGCGGCGGGCAGAGCGGATGACACCCGGGGTGACCTCGTAGCTGCGGATTTCGCCGTCGGGATCGATCATCATGATGCAGGAGAGAACCAGGCGGTCTTCTCCGGGGCGGAGGCTGCAAATGTCGCTCGAGAGTTCCTGCGGGAGCATGGGGACGGCCCGATCGGGAAAATAGGCGGAGGTGCCGCGCAGGCGCGCTTCGAGATCGAGCGCCGAACCGGGGGTAACATATTGAGCCACGTCGGCAATGTGCACCTGCAGCTCCCAGGTACCGCCGGCCCCCCCGTATTGGCGGACATAGACGGCATCATCGAAGTCCTTAGCGGTCTCGCCATCGATGGTGATGATCGGCAGTTGGCGAAAATCGCGGCGGCGGGCGACTTCCTCCTGATCCAGATGGGCGGCGGCCCGTGCCTCCTCGAGAACATTGGGAGGGAAAACATGGGGCAGGTGATGCTTGCGAATCACGATTTCTACGTCGACGCCAAAATCGTCTTCCCGGCCCAGGATCTCGATGATGCGTCCGCGCGCAGGCCGGGAGGGCGTAGGCCAGTCCGTGATCTCCACGTCGACCACCAAACCCTCCAGATCGGAGGTTATGGAGGGGATCATGGGAGGACTCGGGGGGCCGATATTCTCACTAACGACGCGATGCGGAGTTGCGGTGCCTGTTGAGGCCGCTTGCTCCAGGCCAAAGGGGATGAGGATGGGCTGGGTCAGCCGGTCATCGAGGGGTGTTACGGTGTTCCCCGGTGCATGGTCGTGAAGCGCATAATGGAAGACGCCAACCACGGTGGGATTGCGGCGGCTGAGAACCCTGACGATGCGTCCGCTGCGCCTGCCGTCAGGCCTGGGGGGCGCAAGTTCCACCAATACCTGGTCGCCTTGCATGGCGCCACTCATCTCGTTGGGAGGAATGAAGATGTCGTCGTCACCGCTAGCTTGGCGGGCCTCTGGCCGTACGAATCCAAAGCCGTCGCGATGCACGTCCAAATGGCCGGCGAGCAGGTTGTTGCGGGTGACAGCCGCGGGGAGTACCCAGTGATCGCGGTCAGACTTGACCAGCGCGCCGCGGGCAGTCATGCGGTCGAGTTGTTCCAGCAGCATGCGGCGCTCCCGGCCGCCCCCCAGCCCCATTTCCCGGACCAACTGCTTGTAGCCGGCGCGCTGGCCGGCGGAACGTTCAATGCGATGGAGGAGTTCGCGGTCGGTCATTCGGGGTATAGTTGTGCGGATATGGCAAGTAACACCAGAGGCCATGTCTTTGTTGATACTAATGGGTCGGCTCCCCCGGAAGTCTGAAAGTTTCAAAATGGGGGATTTCAATTTTGCGCCGAGCGTGGTTAAGATGCAGAGAAGAGCAAGGATTGCGCCGCTTGCTGGCATTGGCCGAGCAAGCAAATGAGTAGGAAACCAACAGCTCCGCCTGATTTGCCCTGAATGCGGAAACAGCTCCGCAGGGTTGTTCGGGGGCCTGTATCCAGAAGTAAACGAAAGGAAGTACAAAAGATGTGGAAACCGAACCAACCTGGAAGTCCCTCGCAGTCGCCTAGCACGGAGCCCACGCGTCCGTCTGTACCCACGGCTTCTAGCCACGAACAAACCAGCACACGTACTTCCAGCACCTCCCCCGCATCGCCGGCAGCCGCCGATCAGGCCACAATTGGCAAGAGCCTGGTGGTTAAGGGCGAAGTGACGGGTTCTGAGTCGTTGTACATCGACGGCAAGGTCGAAGGCGCGATCAACCTACCTGGCAACCGGGTTACCGTGGGCCGCAATGGCCAGGTGTCAGCGAATATCTCCGCGCGTGAAGTCGTGGTTCTGGGCAAGGTACGCGGCAACATCAATGCGAGTGACCGTGTAGACATTCGCAGTGAAGGTTCCTTGACCGGAGATGTGATTGCACAGCGCATCAGCATTGAAGATGGCGCCTTCTTCAAGGGCGGCATCGACATCCGGAAGCCAGGCCAGGGAAAAGAAGGCGTGCCGGCTGCAACGATGTCCAACACCGATTCGCAAAAGGCCGCTGTCGCCGTCCAGGCGTAGACAACGCGACTTTTCACGGCACGGGCAGCACCGGTGATTCGCCGGTACTGCCCGTATTGTGTCTCTAAATTTCCAAACTGGCTTTCACGGTATGCCACGGCTATGAAGCGTCTGTGAAACTCCATGTTTGTATGGAGGGAGCCCAGAGTGGGTTCCGCTGCTGCCTCGCCTACCCGTTGCTTTAAGGGAGCCGTGCCCTCAGCGGCTAAACAGGCTGCGGAAAAATGACTGGTTTCTGCGGAAACGCGATAAAGAAACGTAACTCGGGGCCTAAAGAGGGTGTGTGAGAACTCGATTTCCGACCTCCAGTCCCGAAGGGACGGTTGAACTTAGCCCAGGACGTCAGTCCTGGGTAGGAATCAAAAATACCAACCAGTCCCGAAGGGACGGCTGAACTTAGCCCAGGACGTCTGGGTAGGAATCAAAAATACCAACCAGTCCCGTAGGGACGGCTGAAGTAATCCAGGACTGACGTCCTGGTTATCAATACTCATTTTGCAAACTCCAGCTAACCCCAGGACTGCATCCTGGGCAACTTTCAGCCGTCCCCGTTCGACAAGCTCAGGGCAGGCTCTGCGGGACTACCCAATCGGGTCGAAATAAACCCAGGACTGACGTCCCATAAGCGCTAACCTACGGGATGCTTCTTCTTCAAAACTCCCACAAAATCGTCATCCTGAGCGAAGCGCCTCGCAGATTTATCGGGTGAACAGCATTTGGGGCGCGGAGTCGAAGGACCCCGACGATGCTTATCTTGTCGATGCTGTTCGCACCTTTTCGACCACCCAGACCCGAGAACACGACTCTCCCCTTCGGCTCCTTATGCTCTTTAAC
>DASRRN010000447.1:0-3515 GCA_035695685.1 Acidobacteriaceae bacterium
ACCGGTTCGGTCATGTGGCACTGCCTGAGTTGAAGGTTGAAAACGAACTCAGAGACTTATCAACTTCCGATCAGAAAAGGGAAATTCGTGCCCCAGGACCGAAGTTCAAAGCAGTCATCGCTGCCACCTTCCTTTGACTACACGTCCTCCCACGAGTTTATGGAGAGAGTGCGCCAAGGGATGCCTCCTCTCATCATCTGCGTTGCTTGCAATGGTGGCATCCAAGGCAAGGAAGCAAATGATGTCATACCGGAAACAGCCGATGAGATCGCCGAATCCACGGGAGCTGCCTATGACGCCGGAGCGGCCATGGTACATATCCATGCGCGAGATCCAGAGGATGTTACGCGAGGTGCAAAGAATGCTGAACCGTGGCGCGAGGTGCTGTGCAAGGTTCGTGAGCGGTGCCCGGAGATCATCATCAACGCGACCACCGGAGGTGGTCCTGGCATGACGATGGAAGAGCGCGCGTCCTCGCTGGAAGCGGGCCCGGAAGTCGCATCACTGAACCTGGCGCCGGACATGAGCCGCTTCCGTCTCAAAGAACGGCTTGCCCCACTGCCGAATCCGCGACCGGCGATAGATGTCGACGAATGCATACCCTTCACCTACGGCCTGATTCACCAATTCGCGGCGCTGATGAAGCTACACCGGGTCAAGCCGGAGATGGAGCTCTACCACCCGGGCTGTTCGTGGGGAGTGAGATATCTGATCGAAAACGAGTTAGTACAAAAGCCCTACTGGATACAAACGGTCATGGGCTATCAAACGGGGAGCCTGCCGACGGTGGAGAACGTTCTCAATATGTTGAAGGATTTTCCCGAAGATTCTCTGTGGCTATGCTCAGCCGTTGGACCGTATCAACTGCCGTTGACGACCCTTGCCACCCTGATGGGCGGGCATGTACGAGTCGGCCTGGAAGACAATGTGTACTATTCGCGTGGGCAAAAAGCCGTGAGTAACGCCCAACTGGTTGAACGCGCCGTTCGCATCGCCCATGAACTTAACCGGCCGGTGGCAACCCGGGCGCAGGCTCGTGCGATGCTGGGCTTGAGGGAAAAGCCCACTCAATATGCAGATGAATCAGTGGATAAAGGAGTCGCGTCGATCGCTGGATCGCGGACAAGGCTCTAACATGGTTCATGCCTAAGCTCGCCCTGAAGGGCTTTTCGATGTATTACGAGACCTATGGGTCCGGGCCGCCCGTCATGTTTATTCCCGGTGCATTGGGTACCGGCAAGACGGATTTTGAGCACCAGATCCCATGGTTCAGCCAACGTTGCCGGGTCATTGCTCCAGATCCCCGCGGTTACGGCGAATCGAGGCCACCGGAACGTGACTATCCCTTGGGGTTCTACCAGCGAGACGCGGAAGACATGCTGGCTCTCATGACGGCGCTGGGGCACGAGGAATTTACTGTTTTCGGATGGAGCGATGGCGCCAATATTGGCGCGCTCATGGCGGCACAATCCCCGGATAGAATTCGAAGGTTGGTCGTATGGGGCGGGAACTCGTATCTCTCCGCAGAAGAGCTAACCGCTTTCCAGGCCGTGCGCTCGATCTCAACGTGGTCGCATCGGGACGCCGAGGCGATGCGGCAAATCTACGGCGAAGCGTTTGAGGCCTTATGGGAGCGCTATGTCGTGGGATTGGAAGACCTGTATGCGGCTGGTGGGGAAATCTATCGATCCCAGCTAAACCGGATACGGTGCGCAACCCTGGTCCTGCACGGGGAAAAGGATCCGTTGGTACCAGCATTCCATCCCAGGATCATTTGTGAAGGGATTCGGGGATCGTCACTGCACGTTTTTCCTCAAGGCAAGCACGTGATCCACGCGAAATATGCGGCGGAATTCAACCGACTCACTTCCGCATTTCTGGCCAAGCCATAGATGTTGCCGTTTTGGCTGAAATCCTTAAGGAAAGCCCTGCCAGATGCCGGTGGAATCACGTAATCGGATCGAATCGAGACACCTGTTGTAACTTCACAACTAGCGGCCGCGGAGGCACAGGTTGGGTCTATCGAGCGACAGCAGTGCGGTGGGGCAGGGATTGGATACAACGCCGGGCACCGGGGTAGGCCGCCATTTACAGCGTAGCCTCGGACTCTTTGATTCGACGATGATTGTGGCCGGTTCGATGATCGGCTCAGGGATCTTCATCGTTGCCGGCGAAATGGCGAGGGAGGTTGGTAGTTCCGGCTGGCTCCTGGTCGCGTGGGTCATCGCAGGCGTGCTGACAGTCACCGCCGCGCTCTCGTATGGTGAGTTGGCAGCCATGATGCCGCGGGCAGGCGGCCAATACGTCTACCTGCGTGAAGCGTATTCCCCGCTCTGGGGATTTCTATACGGCTGGACACTCTTTCTGGTCATTCAAACGGGCACAATTGCTGCTTCGTCTGTCGGATTTTCCAGGTATCTGGGAGTGCTGTGGCCGCACATTGCGGAGAATAATTACATCATCCCGCCTATTCACATTTTGCCGACATACGCCATTTCTCTTTCCACTGCCCAGGTGGTCGCACTGGTGGTTATCTCGTTCCTGACGTGGACCAATACCAATGGCCTCAAATACGGAAAGGGAGTGCAAAACGTCTTTTCTACGATGAAGTTGGGCTCGCTCCTTGCGGTGATTGCGATAGGAATACTGATCGGCTGGAAGGCCTCGGTGGTGAAGGCAAATTTTGGCCATGCGTGGACTCCTCAGGGGTTCACGTTGAGCGGCTATACACCGTCACCTTTGACGGCCTTCGGCATGCTGGTAGCCCTGTGTACGGCGCAGATAGGATCTCTTTTCGCTGCAGACGCCTGGAACAACATCACCTTCAGCGCGGGAGAGGTCAAAAATCCAAGCCGGAATGTACCCCTTTCCCTGGCCCTGGGAACATTCATCGTGATCGGCCTGTATCTTCTGGCCAACTTCGCGTATATCGTCGTACTGCCGTTTAGCGCTGTACAGCGCGCGCCCTCGGACCGCGTGGCCGCAACCATGATGCAGGCCGTCTTCCCCACGGCCGGTGGAGTGTTGATCGCGATTGCGATCATGATTTCGGCCTTTGGGTGCATGAACTCTTTGATTCTTACCGGTGCTCGCGCTTATTATGCGATGTCACTCGACGGGCTTTTCTTCAAGAAAGCCGGCACTCTCAATCGCGCGAACGTGCCCAGCGCGGCTTTGATCATGCAGGGGCTTTGGTCAGCGGTGCTGGTATTGATCCGAACTTACCAACCTGCGACGGGGACCTACGGCAACCTCTACAGTAACCTGCTGGATTACATTATCTCCGCGGCGTTGATCTTCTACATCCTCACCATTGCTGGTGTGTTTCGCCTGCGCAAGATCCGGCCGAATGCTGAGCGCCCGTACCGGGCCTTCGGTTATCCGATCATTCCCGCACTTTACATTGTCTGTGCGAGCGTCATTCTATTGGTTCTGTTTGTGTATAAGCCGGCGACCACGATTCCGGGGGTTTTGATTGTTCTGATTGGCGTTCCGGTGTATTTCTTTTTTCGATT
>DASRRN010000448.1:0-4387 GCA_035695685.1 Acidobacteriaceae bacterium
CGGCAGCGCAAAATTCGCCCGATTTTAATCCCCAAGCCCAACCTCGCCTCCGCCGCAACCCCACTTCTGAGAGAATCCTTGCATTGGAAATATTGCCCACGACAGATCCAAAATGCTGGTGGGGCATCTAAACCGCAAGTCCCATCAGCGGAAACGGAGCAATGCAATGGCAACAGCAGTAAAGATGCAGCCTCTCACCCAACGAGCAGCCTGGAAGGCGCTCGAGACGCATTACGAAAAAGTTCGGAACGTGACTCTGCGCTCCCTGTTTTCCGACGATCCCCAGCGTGCTGCCCGCTTTACCACCGAAGCGGCCGGCCTCTTCCTTGACTACTCCAAGAACCGCATCTCCGAGGAAACGCGTAAGCTACTGCTCCAGCTTGCCCAGGAATCCGGCCTGCGCGAACGCATGGATGCCATGTTTCGCGGAGAAAAAATCAATGTGACCGAAAAGCGGGCGGTCCTACACGTCGCCTTGCGTGCGCCGAAGGGCGAGTCCATCGTTGTCGATGGCGAGGATGTAGTTCCCGGCGTCCACGCCGTGCTCGACAAGATGACAGCCTTCGCCGACCGCGTCCGCAGTGGCGACTGGAAAGGGCACACGGGCAAACGCATCCGGAACGTCATCAACATCGGCATCGGAGGCTCTGACCTGGGCCCCGTGATGGCCTACGAGGCCCTCAAATACTATAGCGACCGTAAGATGGTCTTTCGCTTTGTCTCCAATGTCGACGGCACCGACTTTGCCGAGGCCGTGATCGACCTGGATCCCGCGGAGACCCTCTTCATCGTCTCCTCCAAAACCTTCACCACGCTCGAAACCATGACCAACGCGCACACCGCGCGCGACTGGGCTCTGGCAGGGCTCAAGGGAGACCAGGCCGCGGTCGCCAAGCATTTTGTCGCGGTTTCCACCAACGCCGCCGAAGTTACGAAATTCGGCATCGACACCGCCAACATGTTCGGCTTCTGGGATTGGGTTGGCGGTCGATATTCTATGGACTCCGCCATCGGCCTCTCCACCATGCTGGCCATCGGCCCGGCAAACTTCCGCGCCATGCTCGATGGCTTCCACCAAATGGACGAGCATTTCCGTACCGCCCCTTTCGAGAGCAATCTGCCCGTCATCCTGGGTCTGCTGACCGTCTGGTACACCGACTTCTTCAATGCCCAAACCATGGCCGTATTGCCCTACGAACAGTATCTGAAGCGTTTTCCCGCCTACCTGCAGCAGCTCACCATGGAAAGCAATGGAAAACACGTCACCCTCGATGGGGAGCACGTCGACTACGACACCGGCCCGATCTACTGGGGAGAACCAGGCACCAACGGGCAGCACTCGTTCTACCAGTTGATTCACCAGGGCACCCGGCTTATTCCCTGTGACTTCATTGGTTTTGAGAAGTCCCTCAATCCGCTCGGCCGGCACCACGACATGCTGCTTGCCAATGTGTTTGCCCAGGCCGAGGCCTTGGCCTTCGGTAAAACTGCGGAGCAGGTAAAAGCTGAGGGAACGCCAGACTGGCTTGTTCCCCATCGCGTGTTTGAGGGTAATCGCCCCTCCAACGTTCTATTAGCTGAAAAACTCACACCAGAGACGCTGGGCAAGCTGGTCGCACTTTATGAGCATTCAGTCTTTACCCAAGGCACCATCTGGCAGATCGACTCCTTCGATCAATGGGGCGTCGAGCTGGGTAAGGTCCTGGCGCAGCACATTATTGCCGAGATTGAAGCTCCGGGGAATGCCGCGTTGCAACACGATGCTTCCACCAGTAACCTCATCAGCCGCTACCGCAAACTCAAGTAAGCCGGCAAAACAGACGAAGAACACAAACCGAAAGAGGAGCAATTCGATGCAATTAGGAATGGTGGGTCTCGGCAGAATGGGCTCCAACATGGTCAAGCGTTTAATGAACAACGGTCACACCAGCGTGGTGTTCGACCGTTCGCCGCAAGCGATTCAGGATCTTGAGAAGGCAAAGGCAGTGGGCGCCTCCTCGCTCGCGGACATGGTTAGCAAGCTCTCCAAGCCACGCGCCATCTGGCTGATGATTCCCGCTGCCGTGGTGGACCAAACCATAGCCGAGATCGCGCCCCACTTGGAATCCGGCGACATTCTCATCGATGGTGGCAATTCCTATTACATCGACGACATCCGTCGCAGTGCGCAGCTCGCCCCAAAGGGCATTCAATACGTCGACGTGGGCACCAGCGGCGGCGTCTGGGGTCTCGAACGAGGCTACTGCCTCATGATTGGCGGTCCTACCGCTGCCGTCGAACACCTGCAACCGATTTTCAAAACCATCGCCCCCGGAGTCGGCGATATTCCCCGCACTCCTGGACGGGAAAAGGTAAGCGGCACCGCCGAAGAAGGCTACCTGCATTGCGGGCCCAGCGGCGCTGGCCACTTTGTCAAGATGGTGCACAACGGCATGGAGTACGGCATCATGGCTGCCTATGCTGAGGGTCTCAACGTCCTGCATCACGCGAACGTCGGCCATAAGACCGGGGCGATCGATGCCGAAACCACGCCGCTGCGCGATCCCGAACACTATCAATTTGACTTCAACCTGTCAGATGTCGCCGAGGTATGGCGCCGGGGCAGCGTAATCTCCTCCTGGTTGCTTGATCTGACCGCAGCTGCTTTGACCAAAAGCCCCGCATTGGCAGAATTCGCCGGCCACGTCTCCGATTCCGGAGAGGGTCGTTGGACCATCAAAGCGGCGATTGACGAAGGCGTGCCCGCCCCGGTACTCACCGCAGCGCTCTACGAACGCTTCAGTTCGCGCGGTGAAGCCGATTTTGCCGATAAGCTGCTCTCTGCCATGCGCTTTGAGTTTGGGGGTCACCTCGAGAAGGCCGCAAAGTAAGGCGCGCAGTGTTTTCGCCTCAGGGGTGGCTTTTCCTTAGAAGAGCCACCCCGCGTTGTTGAAAACAGCCCAGGAAGTCAGTCCCGGAAGTCAGTCCTGGGTGTGGAGTTTCTACATTTCAGGAACGAAGGGTAGGTATTTCAACTGAGTTTGGTTTTGTATCAGGGCACGACTTTAGTCGGGCCATAAAGGGTTGCAAGAGAATTGGGCTTTTAGCCCCTGAGGGCATCTCTTGTGCTCGCTTAGGCAGCCCTCAGCGGCTGAAGCCGATTCATCTTGACTGCTAAACGTACGGCCTAAAGGCCGTACCCTTCAAAAAGCGAATTTTCATACAACCTCTAGAGCCCAGATCTTTGTCGGGACTCATCGGCCCGACTGACCTCGTGCCCGCCAGGACGTCAGTCCTGGGTCTACCTGCACCCACGCCAATTCCGATAAGCAATCACCAAGACCAACCTGCCCCGCGTGGCATTTGCAGAGTAGAAGTGAAAACGTGTTAGTGAGCGGCAATCGTCTCGGGTGTCTGTTGAAGGCCTAAGTCGTTGAACTGTTCCGAGTACATGTCGTTGTTCAGTTGGCGCACGTCCGCAGGCGCATTCGAAAGAATGCCGGTAAAAATATCTCGAGCCTTGGTGCGATCAGTATCGCCGATCAGCTCGGTCGTGCCCGGTTCCTCATGCAGGCCGTGGCCATGGAGCAACGAGTATAGGTTCATGGACTCCTCCCGCTGAGTCGCGTCGGCCGCCACAATGAGTATCAGATTATCTTGCACGTGCGGAATCACCGTGGCGCCCGTCACTTTCGCCTGCGCCATCATGATCGAGATGACGCCCAGCGGTTGGCTGGCTCGAAAGGTTACCAGTGATGTCTTTCCGCCTGCGTCGCGGGCGAAAACCAACGCCTTCTCTTGATGGTAGTATCTCGCCAAAAGAGCACCAATCTCGCGTGCCCGGTCGTTCGGGCAGCCGTCGATCATGCCGGAGTTTTCCGCCTGTCCGTTCCATACACCCACAGCGCCGTCGATTTGCGGTTGCTGGCAAAGATGTTCCGCCAGGTAACGCGCGGCGGCAAGATAGTGCAGCTGCTCAAAAGACTTGAGTGAGCCTTCCGCGCATGACATCGTCAGAAGACCCTTGGTGCTGGGGCTCACAAAGACAATGCTCTGGGCCATCAGCCCATGCAATGAGGTCATGAGGACGATCCATGCGGCGAGTACTGTTCTCCTCATCGAGAGCGTTTCTCCTGCACAGTTTTAGGATTCTCGGCCCCGAACCCGAGGGTGCCGCATTTCTGAGTGGGCCCTTTGCGCCAGAATTGGGATACGCGAAACTCGTTTGTTCCCTCTAAGAGACGGCAGATTCATTGCAAAAAACAGCCCAGGCCCGGGATCCCGCTTCAGCCTTCAGTCTCGCAAGAAGCCTTGACCTCAGCACCGGGCTTTAAACGCTCATAAACGCTTCCCGATTGCGCGTGCCGGGCGAGCATCTCGAAGAACTTCGAGCGCAGACAAGGCTTCG
>DASRRN010000449.1:0-8987 GCA_035695685.1 Acidobacteriaceae bacterium
TTGATCGATCACTCGCCAACGCGGGCCGCCTGCGTTTCGCCGGCTGCTTTCTGGAAGTCAAGGTCTTCTTCAGGACGTTTCCAAAATCATCGTTTGCGTCCAGTTGTGCGAGAAGCGCAATGTTTGTTGGCCCCCCAGCCAACAGGAAATGACGTCCGTCGACCTGGACGACGGCGACGAAGCGCTTTTCGCCGAGCGAAACTGTCTCCGCAACGCGCAACCGCCTGGTACTGGATCGCGTGTCTCGCCGTTCTCGAAGCCATCCCCAGGCACGGGAGAGTAGCCCTCCAGGGGCGCGAAGTGTGCTCAATGAGGCCTCATCGGTGAGGACAGGAAACGACAACGTGCGACCAGTTACGGGCCTAGGTGTCTTGGAACGAGAGGTCTTCATGACAGGTCCGTGAGCCGTACGGCAAGGCGTTCACCCACGACCTCGAATTCTGTCCATCCAACCAGCTGTCCGTTTACCCGCAGGGGCAGATCGCTGCTCTGGTGGTACGCAGTCTCGACGATGGAGCCATTGGTGAGGCTCAGCAGATCCCCAACCGTAAACTTCACGACTGGAAGGTCCAACGCAAGCGTACAGGGAAGCCATGGCAGAAATTCGCCCGGGTCCCGCTCTTGGGGTCTTTCCAACGAAGGTGGTCCCTTGGTCGATTTCGCTTCTATCGTGGGTACCGCGCTTTGTGTTGACGTATTCATTGGTATCTCTTCCCTGCCGCGCCGGTTTCCATGCATTACCCTCCGCGTGAGCGTCTGGTCCTAGCAGATTGTGCACATAGACTGCTGTCCGGAGCTGCGCGCATCCGGCCTTTCGGTTGGGTTTTAGCAATCGAGGGACCGTTGCGGCTAGAGGAACGCGCGGATGTAGCCTTACGGTACAGAAGGAAGAGTTAGGATGGCTTGCGACGAAGGGAATGGCCTTTCCCGGCCGCGCCTTTCATTGACCAGCGGCAAGCGAAAAGCTGGACCCGAAGCGACTTCATGAGGCAGATATGAGAAATACCTACAAAAACGGGCTTCGCCGCTCCGCAGAGACGCCGAGCGGCCAGCCGTTAATGCAATGCTAAGAATCAGGCAACACACTCCTTATTGGAGCATTGCGATGGTCGCCTGAGAGACCTGATTGAACGTAGTAATCGTCTTGGCATTTGCTGAATAAGCCTGTTGCGCCACGATCAGCTTGGCGAACTCGGTAGCAATGTTTACGTTTGATTGCTCTACGGAGCCACCTACGATCGTGCCGCGTCCGCCAGTCCCAGCCAGTCCAACCACCGCAGCACCAGAAGCAGCGGTTGATTGGAAATCATTATTCCCAACGTCGGCAAGCCCCTGGACGTTAGCAAAGGAAGCTACGGCGACCTGCCCCAGAGCAAGGGTCTGCCCGCTGGAGAAAGTGCCTTCGATGGTGCCGTCGGATTGTACGGTGTAGCTTTGGAGCGTGCCACTCGCAAAGCCGTTTGTGCTGGTGGCACTGGTGGAGCTTGCGGTAGCCGTTTGGGTAATAGTGGGAGTGCCCGCGGTCTCAAGGTTCCAATTGATAGGCAAAGCTGCAGCGCCATCGGCAAAGGTCGAGCCGGTGGGCGGAATGGTGAGTGCAATACCCGCCGACGGCGGAACAGTCGCTGTACCGCCGGCGGGCTCAGTGGAGACCAGCACACCGGAACTAAAGTTGAGAGTGCCGGAGCCGACTGTTGTATTGGGGGTTGTGCCCGCGGGACTAAAATCGGCGGACGGAATAGTGACAGCATAAGTCCAGGTGTTTGGCGCTGTCATGGTATAGGTAACGGTCAAAGTATGCGCGGCGCCCAGCGAGTCGTAAGCCTGAAGTGTACTGCTCGCCGTGTCACCAGGCACTGAGCTGGCATTAAGGTTGGCTGAAATGTTAATCGTGGTGCTGGCCACTGCCGGGCTGACCTCACCGGTGCCAACCTGTAGCGGCTGTAAAGCCGTCGCGGTATTCACAACTCCATTGACTGCAGGATATCCCAGCACCAGGTCTCCACTCGGGGTGACGATCTGTCCGCTTTTGTTGGTGGTAAAGTCGCCTGCGCGTGTGTAACCAGGGAACCCGCTCGCGCTCTGAGTGACAAAGAAACCGTTCCCAGACAAGGCCATATTCGACGCTGTTCCTGTTGCATTCAGACTTCCCTCGGTGAAATTGGAGTCGGTAGAAGAAACAACAACACCAGATCCCGTCTGGACAGGGTCGCCACTGCCGTTCGTGGTGCTAGTCTGCGAAAACACATCGCTAAAGGTCAAATTCTGGTCCTTAAAGCCATCGGTATCGATATTGGCCAGATTATTGGAAACTGATTGCAGCTGGCTTTGCGCAGCTGTGAGCCCAGACAATGGTGTTGAGAAAGAACCCATTACTTACCTCCTGAGGTATTGTTTCTGGTAGGGGAAGACCCGATAGTCGCGGGACTGCCGGAAGGGTTGATGTAGGCCGGCGCCGCGCCGGGATTGCCGGGATTTAAGGGCATCATAGTATTGGGGTCGAAGGGCAATTGGTTGGCCACCGCGCCCGCAACTGAAGGTGGTAGGACACTAGAGACGCCGCCATTGGCTGACGAGCGCGCAGCATCGCCGGCCGTTGCACCCGGTTGCACCGCCCCTGTCGTTGCTGTTGAAGACCCGGTGAGAGTCTGATTTATGCTAATGAGCTGGTCCAGTTGGTTCAGGGAGATCATCTGACCAACCATCGCCGTCGAATCTACAGGAGCCGTGGGATCCTGATTCTGCAGCTCGGTCGACAGAAGGTTCAGGAAGGTGCTGCCTATCCCGTCAGCCGTACTGCTGCCTGAGGTCGTTCCCGTGGTTGTTCCGGTGCTGGCTTTAGCATTGACAGCTTTTCTAAGTCCGCTGGTTGCAACCGGTTTGAGTGTGTTCAAAACCGTTGGCAAGGTATAGTTTGCCGAAACCTTGTGCATGATCATTCCTCCTAAGTGCCCTGATCTCCTGAACCTTTACCTAAGCCCTGATGTCGAGCCGAGCCTCGAGACTGCTGCTGCCCGTGGGTATCGCCGCCGCGGCGAGCGAGTGCCCCTGTTCGGCAAAACCGTCGACTGCATGGCTTGACGGGGCGCCGCTCCTTTGCTGTCGACCGGCGGGCGATTCGTTCGCCGAACCATTCGACATCCCAGCCGAGGTTCCTGCGCCCTGTCCCGTACCCTGCCCATTCATGTCGATGCGCACATCCATTGCGTGATTGCCGCCAAATCGTGCCTGCATCTCGGGTAGATGCGCAGCGAGTGTTCTGGCTAGTTCGCCGTGATCAAGTGAAATCTGCGCTGAGATCAGATCCCGGGTCGCGGAAGTGCTGATCGAGATGTTGCCGAAATCGTCCGACCGCATCCCGACTCGCATCGCGGATTGCCCCACACTCTGGATCAGTTTCGCTGTGTTGATAGCGGGCAGTTCCTGTGGAATGGTGATCGATGCAGGAGCAGCAGCCTCCGGCGTTTTTGCGCTGTGCCCAGGGATGCCGGCGGGCGTTGGAGCCGCCGGCAATGCGGAGGCAATGCTCGGGTTCTGACCGTGATCAATGGCGGCGACGGTGTGGTTTGCAATGCTCATCTGAGCCGGCGCCACGCTTTGCCCCTGCTGGGCAGGACCACTCTGGCTCTGATCACCGGAGGTCGCCGTCCCTTGAGAGCCGGTCTGAGATCCGGTTTGGGATCCTACCTGCTCCGATGCAGCCGGTGTGTTTTGCTTCGACCCTATGGCTTCGTCGACAGCGTTCTTGACTCCGTCCTTGTTACTGATGCCGGCTACCGATGGTTTCGCTTCGGTAACCGGGTCCAGACTCGATGCACCGGCCTGACCCTTTACAAGCAATGCGCCGGCTGGTTGGATCAGGGCGAGAAGCTGATTGGCCGTATCGCCGGGAGCGCCAACGCCGGTTGCCAACCCGCTTGGATTGGGCATGGCCGCTGTCGGGTTATCCTCGCCTGTTGTCGCGGTGGTCGACTTCGCAGCGACATCTCCCCTTGCAGATGAGTTCAGGGCGACATGGGCGACCGGGAGGGGCTTCGGATTCAAAGTGGCATTTGAAGTTCCAGGCAGCACGGCATCTGAAGTCGAATTTCGGGCCGAGTTTGCAGCTGAATCTGGAAGGACGGCATTGGTAGTGACAATCGCGGCTTTGTTTGAGACTACATTCGTAACAGCGGTAGAAATATCAGTCTCAGTTTGTTGTGCGGATAGGACTGTGCCCTTTGCAGTTTGACTGCCGGTGGAAGGGAAGGTGGATCCAGCCGGCAGCGGATTGCTGCCCGAGCGGACCAGTTCTGACGGGACGCTGTCCGAATTCAAGACAGTGGGCAGACTAGTATTCGATTCGATCCCGGAGAGCCCGGCTTCTCTGGTTTCTCTGGTACCGGACACTGGCTGGCTCGCCGCGATAGTCGAAGCACCCGCAGACACGGACCCTGCGGGAAGCAACTGCACTGGAATGAGGCCCGGATCAGGCAAGGGCGTTGGCTGGGCCACTAAGACTTGCTGCGGTACCGTCTGGGGAGAAGGAGCCGGCGGCTTTGCGTCTTCGGGCACAGATTTCTGACGGCGCCCCGACTTGTTACCTCCCTCGGAGCCGGCGCCAGAATATGCCTTGGACACCGCAAGAAGCGATTCACCGAATGTCTGCGGAGATTGGTCGGACACTTGCGCCGCGCCGGGGCGAATCGATGCTGACTGCGGAAGGAGCATTTCGGCTATGGACGCCACGATCACGTCAGTACACTAGCATTTGTCGGGCCAAAGGAGATTGGTTCCATGGCGGATCGATTGAGGCCACTTTGCTCATTAGAGTCAAGGTCCTAGCCATAAGCTGCTTGCGCTTCGCGCTGGCCTCGGGAGCAACCCGGCAAGGTTTGCCGCATGACGAATAGGCAAAGGCTGCCGAGTTGATCGAACTACATCTGGGAAAGTAAAAACAGGATCGCGGCGGCGGGTATAGAGAGAAACAAATCCACATGCGGACACGGCTTCTCTGCTCAGAGGCTGTGACTTTTTAATTTCCCTTGTAGTCTGTGGCCGGAAAGCTCCAAAGAGCATCTGCCAACAAGCATCGCCGGGGTCCTTCGACTCCGCGCCATAAACCAACTGTTATGCGATAGATCTGCGAGGCGCTTCGCTCAGGATGACGCCTTTCTGGAGGGGACTCAAAAACATCTGGTCGGGTGCAAAAAACAAAGGGATCGAAAAAGTCACAGGCTCTCAGGGCAACCGCAGAGGTGAGGTCAGCCGCGGCTTCGCCGGGCGTTGTAATTGTCATCAAGGGCTTTCTGCTCGCTTCGGCTCAAACCGGAGTCATATGCAATGCGCTTCTTTTGTCGCATGTCGGTGAGCATTTCTCGATCTCGCCGCGCCGCCTCGTAGATCAGGAGTTGCACATCGCGCGCCTGTTCGAGTTTTTGAATTTGCGCTTCGAGTTCTTTGCGGCGTTGCTTTAGATCTTTCACTTCTCCGTAAGAGGCGTGAAGGTCACGTCCGAAAGAGGGCTTGAGCATATCAGCGAGACGCGCGGCATCTGATTCCGCAATCTGGACTTCGATGCGTTCGAGACCATCGAAGGTTTGCGAAATGTCAAAGAGGATTTTCTGCAGGATGCCTTCTTCGCGCTCTTCGATAATTCCGCGAACGCGCAACACAGTAGCGAGTGGAAACTTAAAGGCCATGTCAGCTCGGTAGCTCGAGAAGAGATTTGACAACTTGAGGGAAGACGATAATCTGTTCGGCGCGCTGGTTCAGGAAAGCGTTCAATTGAGGCAATATTTCGACCGCCCTGTCGAGTGTAGGGTCAGCGCCTTTTTGGTAGGCGCCGATGCGAATAAGGTCCTCAGAGCGATTGTAGGAAGCCATCAACAGACGAAGTGTCTTGGCCTTTTGCATGTGCTCTTCGGATGTAATACTCGGCATCAGGCGGCTGAGGCTTTCAAGCACTGAGATCGGCGGGTAGTGGTTCTTCATGGCCAGGTTTCTATCCAGGATCACGTGTCCGTCGAGCAACGAACGCACTGTGTCGGCGACAGGATCCTGCTGATCGTCACCTTCCATCAGAACTGTGTAAAAAGCGGTGATGCTGCCAGACTTGAAGCACCCTGCCCGCTCCACTAACCGCGCAAGCATGTTAAGCACTGAGGGTGTATAACCCTTGGCCGTTGGCGGCTCGCCCGCCGACAAGCCGATCTCGCGTTGCGCCATGGCGAATCGGGTCAGAGAGTCAACGACCAGGAGCACGTTTTTGCCGGCGCTGGCAAAATACTCTGCAATCGCCGTTGCCGATAAGGCCGCACGCAATCGCAAAAGAGGGGACTGATCGGAGGTGGAAACAACCACCACACACCGTCGTCGACCCTGTTCACCGATCACCTCAAGGAACTCTCCGACCTCACGGCCGCGTTCTCCCACGAGGGCCAACACCGTTAGATCAGCACTCGTGCCGCGGGCCATCATACCAAGCAGCGTGCTCTTGCCGACCCCGCTGCCGCCAAAGATGCCGATGCGCTGGCCGCGTCCGCAGGTCACAAAGCCATCGAGGGCACGGATTCCGCAGCCAAGCGCCTCACGGATAGGTACACGATCAAGCGGCAACGGCGCCGAGCCATCCACCCACACGGACCTTTCTCCTCGATACTCGCCGTTCGAATCGAGCGGCTCACCAGTGGCGTCGATCACTCGGCCCAGCATGTCACGGCCAACCCGGATCGACGACCGAGTTCCCCAGGCAACAATGCGGTCTCCGAAACGAATTCCTTGCGGATTCTCCACCGCCATGGAAAGCATTGTCGATCCACGAAAACCAATTACTTCCCCGGAATACTTTTGCCCCTTTGCGCTGGTGATCTCACAACACTCCCCGATAGAACAGAAAGGCCCTTCGGACTCAATCAGGTTACCTACTACCTGCAACACCCGCCCACGCCAACGAAGAGTCGACCCTCGATCGAGGCGGTCGAAGTAGGGAGCCAGCGGCCGGGAACTGATCACTTGATCACGGGCCTTTGCGCGAGCAGATCAAAAAAGCCCTGTTCCACTTCTTTCAACTGAGCGTCGATGCTGAAGTTTGCGGACCCAAGTTCAGTTTCAAGAATGCAGTCCGCGGTTTCCAAATGAGCGTCCTCTACGATCTCGATGGTCGATCCATTCAGAGGGTTCGCCAGGAAGGCCCGCCACTTCTCGGCTTCCAACGGCGAAACACGTACTGATACGCGGGAGCCGTCATGCAGCTTATCGATCGCCACACGAACCAATGCCGCGACCAACATCGGGTCAACCTGCGCCTCGCGATGCAGGATCTTGGCTGAAATGGCCAGAGCGAGTTGAACCACGTCGGATTCGACCCGGGAAAAGTAATCTTTGCGTTCGCCTAGAAATAGCTCCAGCGCCTGCCGGACTTTCTCCGCGTCTGCATTCGACCTGGACTCATATTCCGCCTTGAGCCGCGCCTCAGTCTCGGCCACTGCCTCAGCACGAGCATTTTTCACCAGGTCATTCACCTCCTGCGGAGATACTCCCGGAGCCACTTGCACCTCACGCCCTGGCTCTGCTCCGGATACGGGCGGCTTGGTTTCCTTATTCTGAAAGGGCAGAGGAGCGCTCATATCCCGGTACGAGAACGAAGCAACCGGAACCGCGGATTCATAGCTAACTGTTTCGCTAGACGACATACTCATCATTTGCCTCGCCCTTCAGAATAATTTTTCCCTCGGTCTCAAGCTGCCGGGCTATCGTAACAATTTCAGACTGTGCCTTGATTACGTCCTTGTTTCGAACAGGGCCGAGCGCTTCTATATCTTCTTTGAGCATTTCGATGGCCCTCGACGACATGGTGCGAAAGAAGTGGTTTTTTAACTGTTCGTTTGTTCCTTTGAGCGCAGTTGCCAAGACCCTCTTGTCGATCGCCCCCGTCAGCTCGCGCACCTGAGATTCGCCGACCTCAATAAGATCGTCGAAAGTGAACATCAGATCGCGAATACTGATGGCCAGAGCCGGTTCCTCGTTCTCAATACTTACGAGGATCTCCTGGGCTATGGTCGTATCGATGCAGTTCATGATGTCGGCCACGCTCTGGAAGCCGGAATAAGTGCGCTTGCCCTGCTCGCCGACCGCCTTCAGCCGCTGAGCAAGCACGAGTGAGACTTTCTCCGCCATCTCCGGCGAAAAGCGCCGCAAATTCGCTAATCTCTTTACTGCTTCTGCACGAATATCGGCAGGAAGGCTCATAAGGAGCGCCGAAGCCTGACGATCGCCGAGTTGGCCAAGGATGAGGGCGATCGTCTGCGGATGTTCGCCTTCGAGAAATCTCGCCAGTTTCTGCGGATCAGCGCGCTGTAGGGATTCCAGAGGATTGAGTTCCCGGGGTTTGGTCAGCCGCAGCATAATGCCTTCCGCGTCAGCTTCCCCAAAGGCCTTGACCAGGAGGCGCCGGGCAAGATCGTGTCCACCCTGAATGATGAAATCCTGTGCCTGGGTGAGGCGCTGGTACTCCTCAAAAACCTGGATCGATAATTCCACCGGGACTGTGCCAAGGGCAGCAACTTCGTCGGCAACACGCTGGAGGTCTTTCTCGTCGAGGTTGCGGAATACCGTCGCGGCGGTGTCTTCTCCGAGAACTGTCAGCAGGATTGCTGCCTTTCTTGCCCCGCTGAGTGCTAGTCTTTCGAGCGGTGCAGTCATGGAGCCTCCTCCCGCAGCCACGCACGCACAGCATTGGTGCTGCTCTCAGGCTCAGCCTTGACAAACTCAGCGAGCTGTTTTCTCAGCATCGAGGAACGGAGGGCAAGACTGTCGGCGGATTCAGTTGGTGCTCCAGCCTCCAGCTCAGCATCTGCGGATGCTCGACCTGCGGGCAGCATGGGAGTTGAAGCTGCAAGGGCACGTGTCTGAATCGGCCGAACCATCAGCATGTAGATAAGGAGAAAGAGGACCATAAGCCCGGCATAGCGGATGACTGAGGAATAATCATTCAAGCCCTTCCGGGC
>DASRRN010000450.1:0-7567 GCA_035695685.1 Acidobacteriaceae bacterium
ATTCCGGTCAGCACCAGCGCGGAGCGAACGAACATCCACCTTAGCCGGCTTTTCTCTGCCCCAAGCGCCAGGCGAATTCCGATTTCGCGCGTGCGTTGCGACACCGCATAAGAAATTACACCGTAGATGCCGACGATCCCGAGCACGAGCGCCATTGCACCGGCAATGCTTAGCATTACCAGCGTGAACGAAGTTCGTGCCAGCGATTGGCTGTAAATTTCCTGCATGGTCCGCATCGACGCCAGCGGCAGACTCGAATTCACCGACCAAACGGCTTGCTGGATCTCGCCCAGGAATCCCTGAGTTCCAGCCCGATCACTTCGGATAACGAACGTCACCGAGCGTTCGGCATCAAAGGAATGGGGCCCGTAGATACCCTCTGTCATCGAGGGCCAATACACGATCGCGGGCGCCTTCTCCTGAACGCCGTTCTCACGAACATCCTGTACGATGCCAACCACTTCGTGCCACGCCGTGCCATACGAATCCAATCGCTTGCCCAGCGCTGCAGATGGAGTGCCCCACAATTCGCGGGCAAGATTCTCGGAAATAATCACCACCGGCCTTAGCCCGTAGACCTCCGTCCAGGTGAACTCGCGTCCAGCGACGATCCTGGTCCCGGCCGTCCTGAAAAAGTCGGGGCCGACATATTTGAACAGCCGAAGGGGAGTGACCTCACTCATACTCTTCCCCTCAATCATGATCGCGTCCCAGTTGGATTCGATTCCTTCCATTGGCATCGCGCTTCCGAACCCTACGGAAGTTACCCCCGGAATAGCCGCCAGCCGGTCAGCGATGCTATTTTGAATGCGCGTGACCATTTGCGGATCCGCAACCAGAGAAGCCGGAATAGTGGTGCGCATCGTCTGCAGATGCTCCGGTTGCGTGAACCCAGGCTCGAGCGTTCGCAGTGCCTGGAGTGTACGGATCATCAGCATGGCGCTCACCAGGAGTACGAGTGCCATCGCCACTTGGGCCACGACCAGGAGATCGCGTGAGTGTTGGCGTTCCCGGCTTATGCTCGCAGTTCGCCCAGCGCCTCGAAGAGCAACGGGCACGCGCGCCCCCGCATATCGCAGAGTGGGAATGGAACCGAATAACAGGCCCGAAAGCAACGAAAGGGCCAGAGTGAACCAGAGCGATTGGGCATCAAGGGAGATTTCACCCAGACGGGGCAGATCGGTCGGACCGATTGCCACCAGCAGCCGCAGACCCCCATAGGCGATCCCCACTCCGAGCACACCGCCCATCAGTCCGAGTGACAAACTTTCGAGCAGCAGCTCCCACGCGATTCGTCCTCGTCCCGCCCCCAGTGCGGAGCGAATCGCCAGCTCCTGCCGGCGGGCATCCGCTCTTACCAGCAACAAATTGGCGACGTTGGTGCAGGCAATCAGCATAACGACGCCGATGGTACCCATCACCAACCACAGCACGTTGCCGACACTGCCAATTACTTCCTGTTTAAGCGGACGAAGCGCGGGTGTGATTCTCCAGGTTTCATAAAAATGTGAATCGATACCCGGTCCGTTTGACCAGGAGTCCATCCAGATCGGCAACATGCGCGTTATGTCGGCATCGGCTTGCGCAATCGGGATTCCGGGCTTGAGCCTTGCGATGCCCTGAAGAGCGAAACCAGCCAGCTTTTGGTTGTTGCGGTCAAAGGCGAGCGGCGCCATCACATCGAAATTTGCATTCACCAACCGGAACCCTTGCGGCATCACGCCGACGATTTCCCGGAGCTGCGAATCGATTTGAATGCTGCGTCCAATGACCGACCGGTCTCCGCCGAAGCGGCGTTGCCAGTAACCGTAGCTGAGCATTACCGCCTTCGCACCATGCGGATTCTGGTCGGCAGGCAGAAGCCAACGCCCCAGGAGAGGCGGCACACTGAGCGCTTGCAGCACGCCGTCGGTGATCGAGGCTGTGTGGACTTCGTGCGGTTGGCCGAGGCCGGTGACATTTGCGGTGCCCATCAACCATGCGCCCAATGATTGAAACGTCCGGTTCTGCTCGGAGAAGGTGAAATACATGGAAGGCGAGAGGTGGAGGCCACTGGAGAAGTCCGCCAGTCCTGCTGCCCCCGGAGCGATCAGCCGCACAGCTACCAATTGATTCGGTTTCGGATAGGGCAGGGGCCTGAATAGCACGCTGTCGAGCACGCTGAAAACCGCCGCGTTGGCGCCGATTCCGATTGCCAGGGTCAGCAGGACAGTGGCCGTGAAACCGGGTGATTTTCCCAGTCGCCGGAATACCAGTTTCAAGTCCGTACCGATCGATTCCAGCCGGGGCAACTGCCACACTTCCCGGCTGCGCTCTTCAAGCAGCGTGGCATTTCCGAAGGAGCGGCGAGCCGCTTGTTCCGCCGCGTTCCGGCTCATGCCTTCGCGGATAAACTGCTCTGTCCGTTCTTCGAGATGAAGGCGTATTTCCTCGGCGAGATCGCCGTAGACTTTACCGCGACGGAAGACACCAGGTAGCCAGTTCATGAGAATTCCCCTTACTGCAAGTCACGGGGCGTGGATCGAATCATCGTAGGCCTGTTGACTACAGGCATAGAGTAAACAGGTGTAAGTATTTCGTCAAGAGACGGGATCCGGCGAGCCGGGCGCTCGAGTTTCTACACATTTCGGAGTTGCGAATTGGCAATTTGCCGTATCTGGATCAAAGAACTGATTAAGCTGTGCCAGCCCCGGACTTCAGTCCGGGGAAGCGGGTTTTCAAACCCGCGAGAGCGCTTTATCTTCAATGACCGGGCTTTTTAGCCCTGGTGAGAATGCCCCAAGCGGGAAATTCATTTTGCTTTTGAAATATGGCAAGCGGTTTCGCGAATCACCGCATTCGCGACGCAGAGACTTACACATACCACCACACTTACATTTGGGAGAATCCGGTCAAAGCGGGCTTGAGCGAGAGACCGGAGCTGATTGCGTGGTCATCGGTGTCTCTGGGAATGGAATTGGACGCCCCGCCACCAGGGCTAAAGCCCAGAATTTATACCGGAGCATTCTCGCGGGTTTAAAAACCCCGCTTCCCCGGACTAAAGTCCGGGGCTGGCACAACTCAAGCGGTTAATAAAGAAGGTTACATTCACGGCTGCGGCATGCCTTTGGCTGCGAGTGACGTTAGGGAGAGGGGAGGGCAAGAATCCCCTTGTAAAATACCCCCCATTCGTCGTACAAGAAGGCAGCGAACTTTATCCCCCGCTCCAGCATTTGGTCACTGCTGCACTTACGGGTCTTTTGAGCCGGAGGATTTTTCTTGTGCCTATAGCCTTGCGCCGTTTCCTGCCTACGGTCATAACTACGATCATGGCCCTCACCAGTGCACACGCCCTGGCGGATGCCTGGATCAAACCGACCCCCGAAGAGCTGCAGATGACAGAAGAGCCGGCTGCTCCCGGTGCGGCGGCGATCTATCTGCTGCGTGACGAACGCGCGGACGACAAGCTGCACGTTCACATAACCTATGTTCGTCTAAAGGTCCTCACCGAGAAGGGTAAGGATTACGCTGACCAGGAGATCTCGTACCAGGGAGGCCAATATAAGATCTTTGGGGTCGAGGGCCGCACCATTCACAGCGATGGCACCGTAATTCCGTTTACCGGAAAACCATACCAGAAGGTGCTCGAAAAAAGCGGGAAGGAGAAGTACAAAGCCACCGTCTTCACCTTGCCCGACGTTCAAGTTGGCAGCATTCTCGAGTACCGCTACGTGTTGAGCTACGAAAGCAACGTAGTCGTTTCGCCCCGCTGGTATTTACAGGGGCCACTCTATGTACGCAAAGCGCATTTTCAATTCATACCTAGCGACCGGGTTCTGGAAGACGGCCACGGTGGTGTGATGCAGGGTCGCGTGGCCCACTCGGCCTATCTGCCCACGGGGAGTTCGATCGTTTACTCGCCCGCCGGGAAATACTACACCCTCGACGTTGAGAAAATCCCGGCATCTCCCGATGAAGAGTTCATGCCTCCGATGCACAACTACTCCTTTCGCGCTCTCTTCTACTACACCATCGCTAGGACGACGGACGAATACTGGGGCAGCGAGGGCAAATACTGGTCAAAAAATGTGGACAAGTTTATCGACGCCGGCAAGCTTTCCGCGATAGAGAGCCAGATAGTCACCCCGGCGGACAGCCCCGCGCAAAAGCTGCAGAAGATTTATGCCGCAGTCATGAAGCTCGAAAATACCAGCTTTACCCGCGAGCACACAGGAGCAGAAGACAAGGCACAAGGCATCAAGGTTAAGACGGCCGCGGATATCTGGGAACAGAAGCGGGGTAATCGGGATGAGCTCACCCGGCTTTTCGTCGGCCTTGCTCGCGCTGCAGGATTCAAAGCGTACGTCGGGGTGGTGACCAACCGCGATCGTAATCTTTTCCTGGCCGACTATCTTGATTGGAGTCAGTTGGATGACGATATCGCCATCGTGCAGGTCGATGGCAAGGACCAGTTTTTCGATCCCGGCGAACGCTATGCGGAGTATGGCGAACTGCATTGGAAGCATACGGCGACCCAGGGAATTCGCCAGACCGATAAAGGTGCGGTGATCTTCGAGACGCCGATTCCTGGTTACCAGTCGACCAGCCAGCTACGGAATGCGTATCTCGAGATCCAACCCGATGGCAAGGTAAGGGGCACCATTAGTTTCGGTCTCACCGGCAATAAGGCCCTGCGTTGGCGAGAGTTTGCTCTGCGCAACGACGAGGACGCGCTTAAAGTGGAATTCGAACAGATGGTGCAACGGGATATGCCACCTGGCATCCAGGTGAAGATGGATCACTTTCTTGGGCTGACCGATTGGGACAAGACTTTGCTCGGCGTCCTCAATGTCACCGGGTCAATGGGCACGACGACGGCAAAGCGCGTCTTCCTGCCCGCAACCTTCTTTGAGGCGACCAGCCATCCGCTCTTCGCCCTGGATAAGAGGACGATGCCGATCGATCTTGACTATCCCCTGGCAATGAAGGACATGGTGTCGATCAAGCTGCCCCCGGCGTTCGATATAGAGAGCCTACCTAAGGACACAGAATTCGCTTATCCGCAGAACGCTTACTATCAGGCCAAATTTACTCGCGAGCCCGGCGTGGTGAAAAGCCTGCGCATATTCGCTATGGGCAATGTCATATACAAGGCAGAGGAGTACCCGGCGCTCAAGGACTTCTACCAAAAGGTCAATGCCAAAGATAAGGAGCCGGCTGTGCTGGGGTTCACCCAGGCATCCTCCGTAGCGGGAGGCGCTGCAACGGGAAACGCCCAATGAAGCCTCGCTCTTGCTTTTCCCCGCTTGCTCTGCTCCTTCTTTTCCTGGCCGCCGTGGTGCCACACGCAGCTCTTGCGGCCAACGTCTTTCCTGACTGGATAATTCAGGCCGCAGCGTCCAAGCTTCAGCCCTACCCGTCGAATACCGGGGCGGTGGTACTGCTCGATGACCGGCTGGTCACCGTGGCGCCCGATGGCCGGGCCACGGAGCGGGAACGGCGAGTGCTTAAGATCCTGCGCCCGCGGGGCCGCGAGTATGCAGAGATTGTTGCCAGCTACTCCAAGGACGAAAAGCTTGATTTCTTTCATGCCTGGAGCATTGGTCCCGACGGCCACCAATACACCGTCAAGGATCAGGAGGTACACGACGAGGCGCTGGGGGAATGGGGAATTCTCTACGATGATCTTCGCGCCAAGACGGTTACACCGCCAGGAGCCGATCCGGGCGGGATCGTCGCCTACGAAGTGGAACGTCATGTAGCAACCTACGGAGCCGAAGAGGAAACCTGGGATTTTCAACGAGACATTCCCGGAGTGCGCTGGATTCTCGAAGTCGATCTGCCCGCGAGTTGGAACCAGTATGCGGCTTGGCTGCATCATGCGCCGGTCTCCGCTAGTGAGGTAGCGCCTAACCACTGGCGCTGGGAGTTGAACGACATTCCCGCCATCGATCTGACTGACGTGCCCATGGCCCCCTCGCCCTATGCGCTGGCTGCCCGCATGGTTGTCCACTACTCCGCCACCCCTCTGCCTACAGGTGACCAGCGCTGGACGGAAATCGGCAATTGGTACGATACCCTCGCCTCCAGCCGCACCGAAGCTCCACAAGAGATTGCTGCCAAGTCCCGCGAACTGGGTGGCGCGGCAGACTTCAAAACCAGGATCCAGGGTATCGCCGGCTTTATGCAGCGGGAGATTCGCTACGTCGGCATAGAGATTGGCATCGGCGGGTTGCAGCCGCATCCGGCTGCCGACGTCTTCAAGTACCGCTATGGTGACTGCAAAGACAAAGCAACGCTACTGATCGCCATGCTGAACGCGGTCGGCGTTCGTGCGACCTGGGTGCTGGTTGATACCCATCGCGGCTTCATCGATCCGGCGCTTCCTTCGATTGAGGGCAATCACGCGATTGCCGCTATCGAGATGCCCGCGGGCTACAGCGATCCGGAACTGCGCGCAGTCGTGACTGCCCGTACGGGCAAGCATTATTTGATCTTCGATCCCACAGACACCTACACGCCCATTGGCCTGTTGGGTTTCCACTTGCAGGGCAGCTACGGAATTCTGGTTGCGGGTAACGACAGCCAGGTGATTCAGTTGCCCATACTTCCTCCCGACGCCGATACCCTCGATCGCACCGCCTCTTTCGCGCTGAACGCAGACGGCACGCTCAAAGGAACGGTCACGGAGACGCGTTCCGGCGAAGCGGCTCGCCGTTATCGCCGGCTCTATAACGAAGAGGGTGAGAAGCAACAGCATGAAGAAATTGAGAGACGCCTGCAGAGAGACTTCTCCAGCTTCACCGTCGAGGCGAATGACGCGAAGAATGCTCGCGAGATGAGCAAGAGCGTGGTGCTGCAATACTCGCTCACCGCAAATGGATATGGCCAACCCACCGGAGATCTGCTGCTGATTCGTCCTCGTGTTCTGGGCCGCAACGCCCAGCCTTACAATGACAAGCCGCGCATTTACCCCATCGATCTGGGAGAGACTGGAACCTGGCGCGACAGCATCGACGTCGCATTGCCCGCGGACTACATAGTCGACGATATGCCTGCCCCGGTAGACCTCGATGTGGGCTTCGCCAGTTACAAGAGCGACGTAAAGGCCAATGGAAACGTTCTGCACTACTCCCGCGAGTACGTTGTTCGGGAACTCGATCTCGCTCCGGAAAAATCAGCAGACGTAAGCAAGCTGATGGGCGTCATCAATGCCGACGAAAATAGCAGCGCTGTGCTCAAGAAGAAATAAGAACGAAGGGCACGGCTTCAGCCGTGCCATAAAGATATCAAGCGTGTGACGGCTTTAGCCGCTGGGGTACGGTTTTTGGCCTTGTAGTCTCCGCGAAAACCTATTCCAGCCATAAGCCGCACAACGCTATCAGACTGGCGGAGTTCTCAACTCTATCTTCTCTGTGAAAATGTAGCCGTGATCATCTGTTCGATGACTTTGTAACTCACTGGTTTGGAAATAAAATCATCCATGCCGGCCGCCAAACAGCGGTCCCGTTCTTCGCTCATCGCAGATGCGGTCATGGCAACAATGGGTACGTGAGCACCTACAGCTTCTTCCCGGCGTATTTGCAGG
>DASRRN010000451.1:0-5398 GCA_035695685.1 Acidobacteriaceae bacterium
GCCGCCGGGGGAAACTCGCCACATCCTCATGAAAGAACTGCAGGCAGTCATTTCTCCTGGCTGGTCGATCCACGCCGGCGTGGGCACGCGAGCCTATAGCTTCTGTTGGGGCATGGGGGGAGAGAACCAGGACTATGGAGATATGGACGTAGCGGCGATCACCAGCCTGCGTTAGCGGGTGAAAGTGTGCGCCTTAAGCGCCCTATGCGCCTTAAGGGTCCCCCGGCGCCCTTAACTGTGGTAGTGGCGCTCGAAGGCCGAGGGGACGCGCGGCCTCTTCTTGGCGTGCAGCCCGAGCGAGAGGGAAATGTCGCGGCAGCAGCGCAGCAGGTGCTCGGCAATCTCGGGCATGTTGGGTGCCGTAATCCGCGAGGTCGGGCCGGAGACACTGACGGCTGCGATGGCTTGATGGTTTTCATCGAAGATAGGCGCGCCGACACAGCGAACCCCCACCTCTATTTCCTGATCGTCGATGGCGTATCCACGGCGACGCACCCGTTCCAGCGCCTTCATCAGGGCCTCGCGGGAGGTGAGCGTCTTGTGGGTGTAGCGCACGAAACGGATCTTGGAAACTATCTGGTCGATGACCTCGGGCGGCTGAAAGGCGAGCATCGCCTTGCCCATGGAGGTGCAGTAGACAGGATTGGAAGTGCCAGTTTTCGAACTTACACACACCCGGCGGTTTGGTTCGACCTTGTCCAGGTAAACGATCGATGTTTTCTGGAGCACACTCAGGTGCACAGTTTCTCCTACGTGCGCCGCAAGCCGGCGAAAGTAGGGATGGACGCGGGTACGCAGATCCACCTGCTCGACAGCCCGGTTGCCCAGCTCATACAGCTTCAGGCCGAGGCGGTAGCGATTCTCCGGGGTTCGCTCGATCAGGGCACTGCGTTCCAACACCATGAGGGAACGATGGGCGGTACTTTTGTGCAAACGCAGCCGCTGGCATACGTCCGCAAGGCTGAGCGCAGTGTCGCTTTCACCCAACATCTCCAGTACAGCCACCGCGCGATCGAGGCTGAGCAACTGATACAGATCTGTGGATCGGGATACAGCTTCGGTAAGGGGACGATCACTGGCAAGAGCTTCCATCGAATGACCCTCAAGTTCGGGCGGATTTACGCATCGCAGAAGTTCCGCTACGCGGACTAGAATCCCGCTTTGCGGTATGTTCCACTGGGGAAATCATCCCGATAGCATGATTTTTGTTCTATGGTAGGGTTGTCAACGTTTGCCGCGCGGGTTGGCGCGAAAAGGCGCATGGTGTACCGCATAGCGGGACATTGGTTCTATGCTCCCATTAATTGGCTTGCAGCTTGAAGTGCGCGGGTATTCCCTCATCGCACTCATGACGGTCCTGGACATTCGGATTTGCCTGAGATATTGCTCCCATAGTCACAGCGGAACGTCGGCTTGAGCACCGCCCCGGCTCCGAAGCTATCAAATAGCTCAACCAGCAGTGCGCGTCGCTCGTCCTCGGCATCCGGCCGGGTCAGGTTAAAGCGGAATAGCAGTTCCTGCGCGCGCAGGTCCTCTGCCACAAGTTGAGGATCGGTCGCCAGGTACAATTCGCCAGCCAGCATCTTTGCCTTTTGGCCTGTGGGTGGTGTCATCCAACCACTTTAGCGACGGGCGCGCAATGAAACCGCCTGGTCGCGACGATGGTCAACCAGACAAAAATTGCCAGGAGTGCGAGCTGAGCAATGAGGAATGGCGGCTCGTTCCCACGCGGAGCCAATGCGTGCAGAGCGGGCACTTTGAGGAAAGCCTGCACCACCGCTACGAAGCAATTCAGGTAAAGCGCGACCATAGCGCAGACGACATAGATACGGCGCCAACCACCCTCCATGCGGCGGGCGTAACGGGCGAAGATCGCAACCGCAAGCACCAACAGGGAGAGGATTCCGACGATATGCGACGGCAAGAGGTGAATGAACGGAAAGAGGAACCCGGTCACGCTGGTTAAAACTGTAAATACCAGAAAGATCGCGGTCCAGATGTCGAATCGCTTCCCACCCACCAGCCCGTACACTACGATGAGTCCGGCGGCGATTCCCACGAGGCTCAATATCACGTGGAAGAGAGTGAATGTCGATAACGTCATACCCAGGATCATGTGTCGTTCCTTTCAGAACCGGGATGTATTTCCGCTGGAGAGACGTTACCAACAAACTAATTGAATATCCATAATAAAGCCCTTGTTCTGCCAGGGAAAACAATGACTAACCGGCGCAGCCACATTCACGTGCGAGGCATTGTGCAAGGAGTTGGGTTTCGTCCGTTTGTGTTCAAACTGGCTCAGTCTCTGGGGTTGACAGGATATGTTTTCAACTCATCTTCCGGCGTAACCATCGAGATAGAGGGCGGCGAAGCAGAGGTGGAAGAATTCCTCAAGACACTGGAAGCCGATCCGCCGCAATTGGCAGAGATCACCCAGATCGCCGTGTCTGACATGGAGACTCGGGGGGACGCCGGCTTCTCAATTCTTGGCAGCCGGGAGGAAGCCGGCGAATTCGCGCTGGTCTCGCCCGACGCGGGCACTTGCAATGCATGCTGGAACGACTTTGGGGACCCGGCAAACCGGCGCTACGGCTATCCATTTACCAATTGCACCCATTGCGGCCCACGCTACACCATCATCCGCGACATACCTTATGACCGTGCGACTACCACCATGTCTTCCTTTACCATGTGCGCCGCCTGCCAGGCGGAATATGAGGACCCTGAAGACCGGCGCTTTCATGCCCAGCCGAATGCCTGCGCCGTTTGCGGACCCTCGTTACTGCTGGTGAAGACCGTGGCGAGTGAGTGGATGGCGGCCGCGACTCCGGACGTGGCCGCGCGCACCTCGCTGGGGAATTGCTGGTTTCAGGATAAAGATTCGCTGCCGATTCTTCGCCAGGCGCGCGCGCTGCTGCTTGAGGGCAAGATCCTGGCAGTTAAAGGGCTGGGCGGCTTTCTGCTCGCATGCGATGCAACCAACGAGATTGCAGTGTCGGAATTAAGAAGACGCAAGCGGCGTCCACATAAGCCTTTCGCGTTGATGGTACGGGATCTGGCGGCGGCCAGGAGGCTGTGCGAGTTATCGGCGCAAGACGAAGCCAGCCTGCTTTCTCCACGCAGGCCGATCGTTATTCTCCCACGGCGGCCCGGCGCGAAGCTGGCTTCCGGCATTGCTCCGGGAGACAACACGTTGGGGGTGATGCTGCCGTACACTCCCCTGCACTACCTTCTATTCAGCGACTCGCCTCTGATGGAATCCGAATGGGCGGCGCTGGTGATGACCAGCGGCAACCTGAGCGAGGAACCGATCGTGATCAGCAACCACGAAGCGATGCTGCAGCTCGGCGGGGTAGCGGACTGGTTCCTGCTGCACAACCGCGACATCGCCACCCGGGTGGATGACTCGGTAGCTCGCAGCTTCGAGGGCCGCGAGCGAGTGCTGCGCCGCTCCCGCGGCTTTGTGCCGCAGACCATCGACCTGGGCATCGAGTTGCAAGAGGTATTGGCGTTTGGTGGGGAGCTGAAAAATACTTTCTGCCTCACCAAAGGCCGTTACGCCATTCTGAGCCAGCACATTGGCGATCTGGAGAATTACGAAACTATGCAGTTCTTCGAGGAGACGCTTGCTAACCTTAAACATGTTTTTAAGGTGGCGCCCCGCGCGGCGGCCTATGACCTTCACCCAGGCTACATGAGCACCCGGATGGCGATGGCGTCAGGAATCGAGCACAAGATCGGGGTGCAGCATCACCATGCTCACATCGCGAGTTGTATGGCAGAGAACCATCTGCAAGGCAAGGTTCTCGGGGTGGCCCTGGATGGCACCGGGTTCGGTACTGACGGCACGATCTGGGGCGGCGAATTTCTGCTCGCGGATTTTGCCGGCTTCATCCGGCGGGCACATTTGCGAAACGTATTGCTGCCCGGGGGTGATGCAGCGGTACGGCAGCCGTGGCGCATGGCGCTCAGCTACTTACGAGATACTTTTGGGCAACAGCTTCCGTCCGGCCTTAGCAGTTTGCAACAGATTGACGATAAGCAGATTGCCCTGGTGAACAGTATGCTGGCGCGGCGGATTCAGACGGTGGAGACGTCTTCGTGCGGACGGCTATTCGATGCCGTCGCTGCACTCCTGGGTTTGGCCTCGGAGGTGACCTTCGAGGGCCAGGCGGCCATTGCGCTGGAGGCGGCGGCTGAGCGCGCGATCGACCGGCACTACGACTTCGAGATTCAAGAGGACCAACCGATGATCCTCGACTTCCGGCCGGTCATCGCAGCGATCGTGCAGGACCTCACCCGTGGCCGGCGAGCGGGGGATATTTCCGCATGTTTTCACAACACGTTGAGCGAGGCAATCGGCGAGGTTTGCGGCAGGATTGGTGCAGCCGACGGGGTCGACCGGATTTGTCTCAGCGGCGGGAGTTTCCAGAACCTGTACCTTCTGGGCCGGACGGTGGTAGAGTTGCGGCGTCGCGGCTTTGGGGTTTTCCTACATGCCCAGGTTCCTGCAAACGACGGTGGTCTTTCCCTGGGGCAGGCCATGATTGCAAACCAACGAATGCGCGAAGGAGATTGACATGTGCCTGGCGATACCCGGCAAGGTGGTTGAGACGTTCGATCAGCGCGGTATGCGCATGGCCAAAGTCCAGTTCGGCGGGATTGTGCGTGAGGCCTGCCTGGAATACGTTCCGGAAACAAACGTTGGCGAGTACGTATTGGTTCATGTTGGTTTTGCCATCAGCCGGATCGATGAGGCAGAAGCCGCGCGCACCTATCAAGCGCTGAAGGATCTGGACCAACTCACGGAACTCGAGTCACCTGTGGTTGAGGAGATAGAACCTGGAGGTTACCGGCAATGAAATACCTTGATGAGTATCGCGATGGCGACATTGCGCAAAAAATAGTAGGCGAGATGCGGCGCATCCAGACGCGCCCCTGGGTGCTGATGGAGGTGTGTGGAGGACAAACGCACTCTATTGTCAAGAACGGAATCGACCACCTGATACCCGAAGGGGTGGAACTGGTACATGGGCCAGGCTGCCCGGTATGCGTAACGCCGCTGGAAATGATCGACAAGGCTCATTCGATTGCCCGGAAATCGAATGTTATTTTCTGCTCCTTCGGCGACATGTTGCGTGTGCCCGGCTCGGATGGCGATCTGTTCACGATCAAATCCCTGGGCGGCGATGTGCGCATCGTCTACTCACCACTCGACTGCCTCAAAATCGCCCGCGCCAACCCAGACAAACAGGTGGTGTTTTTTGCCATTGGCTTTGAAACGACGGCGCCCGCAAACGCTATGCTGGCGTGGCGCGCACGCGAGGAGCAGGTATCAAATCTGTCGCTGCTGGTTTCGCACGTGCTGGTTCCTCCAGCGCTGGAAGCGATTCTGCAA
>DASRRN010000452.1:0-2855 GCA_035695685.1 Acidobacteriaceae bacterium
TACCGGAAGAGAAAAAGCGGAAGGCTGTATTATCGCGATCCGGCTTACCTGTTAACTACCGACCTGCGCAGTTCGGTTACGCAATTATTGCAAATCTATTTTGATCGCTGGCAAATCGAAGTCAACCACCGCGAAGAGAAAGACACCTTGGGTGTCGGCCAAGCTCAATTGTGGAATGTTACCTCGGTGCCCAAACAACCCGTCCTTGCCGTTGCTTCCTATAGCGCTTTACTGCTGGCTTCTCTTCACGCCTTTGGCACTGAGCGCGGTAACGCCTATGCCGAGCTACCCAAATGGCGGCGAAACGCTCGCCGCCCTTCCTGCTTGGACCTCATTACCCTCCTGCGCAAGGAAATAACCCAACAAACCCCGCTACTCGATCCCTTTGCCCTAAAATTCAGCTCGCCCGAATTGGTTCAGGCGGCTGCCGCTTGAGAAAAATGAGAAACTCCAGGGGACGGCCTTCAGGCCGTCCGTAAGTGATTGAAAATCTGTTCGGCTTTAGCCGCTGAGGGGACGGGTTTCGCTCCCTGTTCGACCTTTTTCCGCAGCCTGTTTTTAGCCCCTGTTCCAATGCCGGAGCGGATTTTGTTCATTAGGAGCGCTTGGCTTGCCTGCGGCCAGTGAAGAGAGTCGATAAGGGAGAGGGACACTGCGGAAGAGCTGGGGGAAGGAAAACTAGTCGTCGTCGGAGGGGCGGGAGATTCTGCGGGCAACCAGCGCATGCAGATGCAGGCTGCGCTTGAGGTCCGGACCGAATTCCTGAACCAGGTTGCCGATCAGGACTTCGCCCATTTGCTCATGGCCAAACTGAACTCCCTGCACCAGCGGGGTGTACTGATGGTGCGGATACCAGTAGGTCGAGATCATGCCCGATCCATAAGCGCTGGCGATCTGCGGCATATCCAGGATTAGCCGTCCATCCTGGCGATACGTGGTGAAGGTCATCTTGAGCGCATGGGCACTGCGATGCAGCGTGCCATCACATTTGCAAGGCGTGTAGCGTGGATCGAGGCCAGTGACGCTGTCTAAACCCTCGTGAATAACATTGCGGGCAGCAAGTTGTCCGTATTCGCTGGCGAAACGCCGGGTGTAGCTGCTTCCGTCTCCATCCCATTTAGCCGGTGTATGACGGACCTGATCGATGAACGCCCCAACGGAAAGCCCGGCGAAGGCTCCGGGTGAAGCATAGGTATCGTTCCAGAAGAGCGTCAGCCGGTCCTGCCGGGTTAGTTTGGGAGCGGGTTCAGGCGCAGCCGGAGGCTTCACCGCAGCCTGGCTGATTTCCGGGGTGAGGGCCATGCCCTGCAGCAGGGCGTCATGGCCGGAACCTGCCAGCAGGTCGGGGAGAAACAGCCCACCCTCCGGGAGGGCTTCGCTGGCGACCAGGACCGTGTCCGTGGGCAGCGTCTGGGCCCCCATCACCATGTCCCCGGTCATGCCCAGCGTCATCAGGAGAACGACCTGGCAGAATTTCATAAACCCCCCGTAGGGCCAAAGAAAGCTGTTGCTGCGGCTGCCGGAGCCCTGCAACCAAGCGGGCTTCTGTGAGCAGCAAGCAAAGCATCGCAGCCGGCCATGCCCGCTGGCAAGCAAACATCGAGCCCCGACCCTTACGAAAGCGGCTGACTTGGGCAATCGGGGTATCTCGCGCTAACACGTTTTGGGCATGGGACAAGCTAGGACGGGACCAGCTCAAAGCGATCCACGTCCACCAGGCCCAAGTCGGTGATCTTCAGGTGAGGAATGACCGGAAGGGGAAGAAACGCCAGCTGCAGGAATGGCTCCGGAAGCCGGCAGCCCATGCCCTCGACCGCAGCGCGCAGGGTGTAGAGTTTCCTGGCCACGGTCTCAAACGGATCCAGGCTCATGAGGCCGGCAAACGGCAACGCCAACTCGGCAAGAATGCGCCCCGACTGGACCGCGACGAATCCTCCCCCCAGCACGAGCAGGCGATTGACCGCCACGGCCATATCTTCGTCGTTGGTGCCCACCACGCAGAGGTTGTGACTGTCGTGACCGACCGAGGAGGCGAGCGCACCCTCACGAAAGCCAAAGCCCTTGACGAACCCGCGGCCAATATTGCCATTGCGCCCGTGGCGCTCAAGCACGCAGATCTTCAGCAGATCGTGTTCCGGATCGGCATGCCGCCGGCCCTCGCGAAAAGGCAGATTGGCCTCTAACCGCTGGGTCAGGATCTTCCCCGGAATGATGCCGATGACCGGCGTCGCCGGGCCTGTGGCAGGCACGCGAAAAACCTCCGCCGTGACCGGAGGAAGGTACATGGTGTTTCCACCGGGGGGCTGGGGCAGGACTCGCCCCGCGAACGTGTCTGCCGTTACCGGACGGCCGCGGCGAAAAACGGTGTGCACGGTGCAGCTCTCTAAATCGTCCAGCAACAGAAAGTCCGCCAGGTAACCCGGCGCGATCAGCCCCCGATCGGTGAGCCCAAAGCCCCTGGCCGCAGACCAGCTGGCGGTGCGATAGACGGCCGCCACCGGCGCCCCCAGGGAAATAGCCCGGCGCACCAGGAAGTCCAGATGACCCTCTTCGTAGATGTCCAGCGGATTGCGGTCGTCGGTGCAGAAGCCGAGAAAAGGCGAAGCAAATTCGTTGATCAAGGGAAACAGATTCGCCAGGTCCTTCGAGACAGACCCCTCGCGAATCAGCACATGCATGCCCTTGGCCAGCTTTTCCCGGCCCTCGGCCAGGTTTGTGGTCTCGTGACAGTTACGAATACCACAGGATAAATATGCGTTCAGTCCGCGGCCGGAGAGCAGCGGAGCATGGCCGTCGATATGCCCGCCGTGGAAGGCCGCCAGCTTCTCCATACACTCCGGATCCTTGTTCAGGAC
>DASRRN010000453.1:0-9527 GCA_035695685.1 Acidobacteriaceae bacterium
TGAACCATAGATAGATGCGCAATGCATTTCGTGCAGGATTGCCCTTGCAGGGGCTGAAGCCCAATTCTCTTTCCTTCCTTTACGGCACGACTGAAGTCGTGCCCTGATACAAAGCAAAACCCAAAACTGAAGCTCGATAAACCATACCCCAGGATCGAGAAAATGTAGAAACCCCAGGGGACGGCCTTCAGGCCGTCCGTAAAAGATTGAAAACAGGTCCGGCTTTAGCCGCTGAGGGAACAGCTTTCGCTTCCTATTCGACCTTTTTCCGCAGCCTGTTTAGCCGCTGAGGGTACGATTTTTCCCCAGCCTCCAAATCCGCCTGTTTAGCTATGTGGAGTATACTGTGGAACATAGTCAACATATGGAAACAGTCCAGATCGTCCTCGATAAGAGTCTTCTACAGGCCGCGGATCGAGCAGCGCGCCGAACCAAACAGAATCGTTCTGCACTAGTGCGCGAAGCTCTGCGCGAACACCTCAAGAGATTGGAGATCCGTGCCAGGGAAGGGCGCGACCGTGAGGGTTATGCAAAGCGACCCCCAAAACGTGATGAATCTGCCCCCTGGGAGGCGGAGGCGGCGTGGCCGGCGGAATAGCCAGAGGGGATATCCGCCTTTACCGGTTTGCCTCGCCTGACAAAAAGAGGCCGGTCGTTGTACTTACGCGCGACAGCGCCATTTCTTATCTATCGACCGTGAGTATCGCACCCATAGCGTCGACCATCCGCGGAGTGCCATCCGAAGTTGCCTTAGGGGAAGACGACGGCATGAAGGCGCCATGTGCGGTAAACCTGCACAATACGATTACAGTCTCTCAGGACCGGTTGGGAAAGCGCATCGCCCGGCTGAGTTCCGCTCGCATGAACGAAATTTGTGCCGCGCTCCGCTTCTCCGTGGGTTGCGATTTCAGTCGCGACAACTGAACTTGGTCCTCCTCTGGTCAGCGACATCCCCCAGCTATCCCATTCGCTTCCCGTCGGTTTTCAAGTTCAGGTTTCGGATTAACCGGTGCAAATACTTGGGATGAATTCCCAGCAGACGTGCCGCCTCGACCGGGCTGCCATCGGCCTCGTCGAGCGCGTCAACCACCAGCTGTTTCTTTGTCTGGTTCAGCGTGCTGTGGTAACGCGCCGCCTCCAATCCCGATGATTGCTCCTCCAACAAGGCATTGGGCAGATCTTCGGGAAGAATCTCGTCCGTCAGTCCCATCACGATGGCGTGTTCGATCGCGTTTTCTAACTCGCGCACATTGCCCGGCCAGCTGTATTGCATCAGCAAGGAACGTGCGTCCGCAGCGATCCCTTTAAAGCCGCGCTTGCACTTAGCCGCATACTTCTCGGCGAAATGCAGGGCCAGCAGGGGAATGTCCTCGCGATGCTCGCGCAGTGGCGGCGAAGCTATTGAGACCACGTTGAGCCGGTAGTACAAGTCCTGCCGAAATTCGCCTGCCTTGATCGCCTGTTCCAGATTCTTGTTCGTCGCCGCCAACACTCTGGCGTTGAACGATAGCAGGCGGTTTCCCCCCAACCGTTCGAATTCGCGTTGCTGCAAAACCCGCAAGAGCTTGCTCTGCAACAGGGGAGCCATCTCCCCGATTTCGTCCAGGAACAGCGTTCCGTCCTCGGCCGCTTCGAGCTTACCCTTCCTCATGCCGGCGGCGCCCGTAAACGCGCCTCTTTCGTGACCGAAGAGTTCGCTCTCCAGCAGCGCTTCTGGGATGGCAGCGCAATTGATGGCGACGAAGGGCCTGTCGGACCGCAAGCCGTTGGCGTGAATGGCGCGCGCCACAAGCTCTTTGCCGGTTCCACTCTCGCCGCGAATCAGCACCGTCGAATCGCCCTTCGCGACACGCGTGATGAACTCGCTCACCCGCCGCATCGGTCGGCTCTCACCGACGAGAAGATTGTCGGCTTTCACGTCCCCTCGCAGCCGCTGGTTCTCTGCCCGCAGAGAATCCAACTTCGAAAGGTTCTCCAGTGTGACAGCGGCGATGCGCGAAACCGAGGTAAGAAAGTAGGCGTGCTCCTCGCTGAAGGCCGGCGAAGACGCCGGTGAGCTCAGATAAATCACTCCCATGGTTCTTTCCACTCCCACCAAAGGCACGCACAGCACATGCTCGGTGGAATTGTTCTCGGCGGAAGCTGCTGAGAAGACCGCGCACCGTTCCCAGGTCGCCTGCTGCACCGGTTCCTCCCGAATGGGCATCTCCTGCTTGGGCAGGCCCTTTCGATTCCAGGTACACGGCCTGCCTTCGTCATTCCTGCTCGGCTGCAGCACAATAGCGCCCTCCGCGGCCGGGATCACTTCGGAAATCAACACCAGCAACTCTCGTTGTAAGGCTTCCGCGTCCCGCGTGGAATTGATGACATTGGCGATCTTGAAAAATGCGCTCAGATCGCGTGCCATTCGGCCCACCCCGGAGGCATCCGCCGGCAGACCCGAGCGGTCGAGTCGCACCGTAATCAGCCCAGTCTCAGACAGGGTGTCCGAGTGGGATGACGTCAGCGAGTCGCTGTCCTCTGGACCGGTGAGGAAAACAAATTCGCTGCTCCCGATACGAATCCGATCGCCATGCTCAATGGTTCTACGGCTCACCTTCGTTCGGTTGACCTCAGTCCCGTTGTGGCTGTCCAGATCTGCGATCTCAAAAACCCCGCTGGAAATCTCGGTGATCGAGCAATGCTTTCGCGAAACCGCAGCATCCCTCACTTCCACTTGGTTGGAGGTATCCCTCCCTAGAAACATCGGGCTAAGTTTCGCTGGCCAGACCGTTCCTTTCAGAAAGCCGGATGTCGCCACTAGTCTCGGGTTCGTCAATTCTGCCTCCGGTGGTTCAGTTTAGCCGAAAGCGCCGCGGAAGCATCGTCCAACCCGCCTCACCTCCCCGTAGGGAACCTGCAGGCTCCCCACGGTATCCGATCGGCTACCGTTTCGCCCCCCAGAGAGCATGGTGGCAAGAGCTAAGTTATTGCAAATTCAGCGAAATCGCCAAGTAGCAAGCCGCATTCGCGTTTGGCCGTGAGCATGCAATAGGGCAATGCGTCAACGCAAGCTTCCAGTGAAGGTGCTGAGAGTTTGAGAGGCAAATTCAGTTTGGGTTCCACTGCGAGGAACCCCCGGGAGGATGTTATGAAACGCAACCTGATCGCCGCCCTATCGCTCGTGTCGTTCCTGTTCACCGCAACCGGCGCTTATGCTCAACCTGGAATGCAGGCGAATGTACCTTTCGCCTTCCACGCAGGAAAAGCGCAACTGCCGGCCGGCCCCTACAGAATCTCGGTCGATTCCGTGAGCAACCGGATCACGGTCCAAAGTTTGGAAACCACTGCCATCATCTTTTCCCTTGGCCAGCAAGACTATCCTGGCAAGAAAAGCGACACACTGGTGTTCCGCCAGGCTGGCGGCCAGTACTTCCTGACCGAGGTTTGGGGAGAACAGGGCAGTGAGAGCATGAAGCTGAGCGGCCCGAAAGCGGTAACCACGCTTGAGGTCGCAAGTCAGCCATCCCAATCCGGCAATGTGATGATCGCTCTCAAATAACCCACAAGAGGAACCAAAGCAAGAGCCGGAACCACCGTTCCGGCTCTGCCTCTTTCCGCCACTAACCCTGCGGCGTGCCAGGCAATTTCTCCTCCGGGACTTAGCCGTAGTCGTCCATCCTCATAAGCAGGCTTTGCTTCTCCTCCGGAACCTTCTTTACGCTCGCGATGGTTTCTTGCATGCCCGTGACTCCGTCTCCGATGCGCGCAATGCACTTATCGAGATAGTGCAGGTTCTTCGCCTCCTGCGTCATAAGATCCATGCGGTAGCCCTTGGCGATCGTAGGCAAATAAAGTATCTTTCGGAAGTCGTCCTTTCCTGCCAGGTAGATCTGGGAGAAATGGATTTCTGTATTGGTGGACACCCCCATCCCGAGCCCGATCGCGACGGACGTGGCGAAGCCAATTTGCGTTGCGCCAAAGATAGGAACCTTGAGCGTACCACTCAGAGATCCTCCCACACCGAATTGCACCGACGCCGTCGCGTCGACGCCGACCATGGGCTTGTCGTCGTAAGTAAACGCGCATTTTCCCGTGACCGAGGCCTGTAACCCGGCAAAGGCCCCCATGGCTAACGACGCATTGATGCCCTTGAAAAGATCGGCGCTCAGTTTGCCGTCAAACGATGCATTGGCGCCGGCGAACAAGTTGCAGTTGCCGGAAAGATCCAGGCCATGTCTGGCCAACTTCCAGGTACAAGAACCGTCGATGTTCAGCTCCGCGCCGAAAGCCACCGCTGCCTGCGCTTCCACATCGAATCCTCTTTTGGTGAGTGCAGCTCTCGCATTCCCGCTGGCCCAGGCCCCTGCCTTGAAATCTTCTTTCAGGGCAGCATTAATTTGGCCCCACTGCGGGTGGTACGCCTCAAACGTGACCTCCGTGCTTTGCTTGATGCCAATCATGCCCTCAAATTCCGCCTGGACCTCCTTGGCGGTTTTGGTGGTGTTCCCGGTGAGCTTGGCCACCCGCTTGACTTCAGACTCCGACAAAAACTCCTTGGGGTTTACCAGGCTCGGGTCGAACTCAGCCACTCGAGACTGCAGTCGGTTGAAGAACATTTCGCCGTACTGGTAATCCTGGTTGTCCCGCCACAAAATCAACTGGTCGAGCAACTGTTGCGCGGAATCCTGGCGGCCCTCCTGCTTCTCGATCCATTCCGATCTCTCAACCATGACCGGTCCCGCAGCCTTACGTTCCAGGTCAGCTTGCGCCTTGGTAGCCAGCTCTTTTGGAAAGCTCGCCTTGAAGGTGGCGAAGTACGCCCCCTCGACAAGGCGTTTGTTGTCGTCAGAAGCGCAGAGATAATACTGCACGCACTTTTTGTTGCGGCTGTTGGTGGAGTAAGTCCAGCTGTTGAAGGTCTTGAACTTCTTCTGGAGGTAGCTGCGAACCTCGTCAGAATTCTTACTTTGCAGGATGTCAGCTCTCATGTGAAATCAATGGCAGCGAGAGGCACGCTCGCCAAGGCCTCCTGAAATGGATGCGGGTCTACTTTCGTCCGCAGGCCGAAGCGGCTCGGTTGACGAACAGAGGAAGTCTACAGCAAAAATCCGCCGCGCATCGTGCTAGTTATGCTTCGCCGGTCGGGGTCAGGAAGCGGGCCAGGATCGCGGTCGTTTGTTCCCATTCGGCCGCAGCTTTCTTCACTTGTCGTTGGCCGGCTTTGGTGAGCTCGTAATATTTCGCCTTGCGGTTATTGTCCGAAAGTCCCCAGCGGGAACGGATAAAGCCTTCCTGTTCCAGCTTGAGCAAAGCGGGATAGAGGGTGCCGTAGTTCAGCTGCAGAAGATCGCCGCTCGTCTGTTCGATGCGCCGCGCCAGCCCATAGCCGTGGAGCGGACCGAGCGTTTCCAGCGTACGCAGAACCATGAGCGCCAGCGTTCCCTGCCAGACATCGGTTTTTTCGCCCACTGCATCCTCTCCTTACACGTGTTGTAATCCAATAGGAGCACTATAGCTCTACACCTATGGGAATGCAAGAGGACGAGTCGCTGCGTCGGCGGCGTTGGCGCCGATGCCCAATGCCAGCGTCAGCAGCAGGGTAGTCGTGAAATCGGGGGTCTTGCGCAACTGCCCTAGCGCGTATCGAATATCCTGGGCTGTCGTCTCAAGAAAGCTTATGCCGCGCGATTCGCGGCAATCTTCCTTCACCCGCCCCAGCGCGCCGAACTCCAGCCGGTTTACTGCAGAGCCTCATCTCGTGTAAGCCCTGCCCGAACATGTTTCTCTACTTGCTGCACAAGATGGAATCGCAACTCCTCATCGAGTTCGTTCTCGACCCTGCTCCGCCGGAACAGGGAACGAAGACGGAAAAACAAATCGCTGAGCATTCTGTGTCTCCTAGGCCGTTCCCAGTACTTGGGCGACAGCGGCGGTCAATTTCTGCCAGGCATCCTTCTGCACTTCAAGCTGCTGTCGCCCCGTCTTTGATAGTTCGTAGTATTTTGCCCGGCGGTTATTGTCTGACGTGCCCCACCGAGCCTTGATCAACCCGCGACGCTCGAGTCGGTGAAGGGCCGGATACAACGACCCCTGCTGAATTTGCAGGACGTCGCTCGACATCTGCTGCACGCGTTCCGAGATCGCCCACCCGTGTTGGGGACCGAGGGCTAATGTGCGGAGGATCAGCAGATCCAGGGTGCCTTGTGGAAGATCGATACGTTGGCCGGTCATGTTCCCCTTTCACTTCTGCAGGAAAGATATATCACTTCCTGTAGAAGTGCAAGAGAGGAGGATGTAAGCGAGTCAGGAGATTAATGAAGCACTTCGCTGTGTCGGCAACAATCGAAGGGTGCCCCAGGTCGTGCTTTTGAGACCTGGGATCCGTGCAACCGATCCCTTAATGGAAGCCCAGACTCCCCCGACGGACGGACCTGCAGATCCTTATCATATCGGCCAGGGCCCATCTTTAGAGGACAGGTATCCGTCGTCGCATCTAATCCCAGGAAGCGAATGATGGCGGCCCCACCCGTCCTCCATCTGTGAGCCTTTTTCGCCAATTCTCGCTTCCTGGAAAAACCACAGATCCTCCGCGAGGCGCATTCCGAAAACGCCTCGCTAAGGAACGCTGATCGTCAAGGCTACGGCGGTGGAAGACATGGGGATGTTACCTCGCGAGACCGATGGTATCGCGCCCATGTACATTCCCGTCCGCGTGTTTTTCACTGTCCAGGCCGAACCCGACGCCGTGATCAGCCAGGTATCGGTTCCTTGGCCAATATCCACGTCGCTTCCTCCATCGGTCAAACATGCGCCGTCTGGAACGTTGCAAATCGTGAAATCACTTCCGGAGGCAACAAAGTTGAACTCCTGCGATGGATTCGTGCCGAGCGGGCTCCCGTTCTTGGCGTATGCCTCCGCCTGGGGAGGAAATCCCCAATAGGCGTCGTAAAATCCTCCATCGATCACGTACGAGGCGCCGATGTTATAGGTTCCCGCCGAGAAGGTTGGAGTACCACCGCCTCCGCCCGCTTCAGCGCTAAGTGGTATCGCAACCGCCGTGGAAGACATGGGAACATTGCCACGGGAGACATCCGGTATTGCTCCCATATAATTCCCCGTCCGCGTGTTCTTGAGCGTGTAGCCCGAGCCCGACGGAGCTGCCAGCCACGTATCCGTGCCCTGACCGATATCCACTACGCTTCCCCCGTCCGTCAGGCACGCGCCCTCCTGGACGTTGCAAATTGTGAAATCCTCTCCGGAGCCTGCAAACTTGAACTGCTGTGCCGGGTTAGAACCAACCGGACTGCCATTCTCCGCGTATGCCTCTGCCGCAGGAGGAAATCCCCAATAGGCGACATAAAAGCCTCCGTCGATCACGAAGGAGGAACCAATGTTGTATGTTCCCGCCGCTAGAGGAGTACCACCGCCTCCGCCGCCGGTTGAGAAATTGAATGTCCACAGGTTGTAGCCGGGGTCAGTGGCATCGTATTCATCGTGGTTGGCTCCGGCCATATACTCCACACCGTTGAGCTGGTAGAGCGTCTGGTTATGAGCGCCAAGATTCGAAGCGATCGTAGGCGTATTAAACCCGTTGCCGTTCCAAGGAAAAATGGCGACGCGGCAGCCGTTATAGAGGCTTCCGTGAGTGTTGTACCCTTCGCCATTGCACATCAGGGAAGTCTGTTCCTGCTCACCGACCGTAATAAACGGGACTCCGTTCAGCACGTCCGTCGCGATCTCATGAACGTCGCGAATGGTGTCGTCGATCTCGTGATAGGTCCATGTGCCGTTAGGATTACTGCCGGGATCGAAATATCCCAACCCGGGCGGCCACAGTTCTGCGTTATTCGTCCCCCCTTCGTTGGTCGCGACGATAATTATGTCTCTGTTGCCAACATTCAAAGTGCCAAGGGACACTCCCGCGCTACAGGCGGGATTTCCTCCGGTGCTACTGCTGGCGATCAGGTGAGCGGTCCAACTCGCAGTCCGCGCGGCGGCGCCTCCCGGGTTTTGATACCAGTAGAGCGAGTTGTTGCTAGGGTTGCAGGCTACGATATTGGTGCGGGCCCCGCCATTCACCCCGTTGATGGCCGCCAAAGTAATCCCGTCTCCGGAGGGTGGGGCAAACGCTCCCAGAACCCATGCGTTATAGCTATTCTGGAAGGATATAAAACCGCTCAGACGATTGTTGGGTATCTGTTGCCCAGAGGCGAGAACGTCCATCTTCCCATCGCCATCGAAATCGGCGATGCGCATGTCATGGGAGCCACTGTTCGGATTGACCACCTGGGCGTGCCAGCCGTTGCAGACATTCCCTCCCACATTCAGCGGGTTCTCCAGCCAAACCGTGCTGGTTTCTAACGAAGCAATCACTCCGGCATATTTATCGCCGGGAAACGTATAGGTCCTCGACCTCTCATAGTAATAACCGGGCACGCCCACACTGCAATTCTTACCCGTGTTGATGTCATAAACATATCCGTTGCTGCTAGTGCCCAGAAAGTAACTCGGATACGAGGTGGAGGTGAAGTTCCCGATCGCTTTCTCGAAATGTATCGAATCGGGAGGGTTAGCAACGATGACGGTGTGGGAGAGCAGGTTCGCCGTTTGGCTGTCTGCGGTCGGCACGATCAAGAGCAGGAATAACGACAAGAACATCCAAAAACTAACGCGTTTCATAAAATCCCCCCAAGGTTCAGTCGTTCCATACGAACAGAACTTCAGTGATAGATAGTTACGTTGCCTCGGGGGAGGTGAGTTAGTTTCTCATATTTTCCAATCAGTAATTAACTTTTTTTTGATGAGGAAAACGCGTGCACTGAGGAAATCTGCGCAATAGCTCACGGATCCACAACTGTTACGTGTCGCCATTTGGCCTAAGTAGTTATTATCTGCTGCATAGCTTCTACCTCAGGCAATCACTCGAAACCGCTGACCGCACTTATTTAGCTGCGTAACGCTTTGGCCGCCGGTAGGGAAACAAACTCAAGGCATGGTTCACAGCGAATTAAGCTTGCCTTAATATAAATAACCAATACTGAAATTAAACTCGTGTGCGGGCGAAAAATAAGTGCCCAAATTAAGTATGGGCCGTTCTGGCGCCGTCGTAGAAACCGTTGTCGACGGAGCGGCCGGATTCTTGATTGGGCTTAGCCGCGGCGCCTTTTCGTTGGGTCTCGTTTCCGGCTTGCGCGCGGCTGCCAATCTGACCCGAGAGAACATGCTTCCAGCGTCACGCTCGGAGTGGTGGATCTGGACAAGGTCTCCTTCATGATGGGGCCACATCATACGTACCGGTTCGGCAAGGGAAGCAGCAGCTACTCGTAACGCAACGTAACCAGCGGATCGATTTTCGCGGCGCGACGGGCCGGAAGGTAGCATGCCAGCAAGACCACGAGCACAATCAGCACTGGAACGCTCAAAAAGATGAGCGGGTCATTGGCGCTCAATCCATACAAGAAACTTGCCAAAACTTTCCGCAGAAAAAATGCCCCGGCGACTCCAGTCAGAACTCCGGCAATCGCAAGCCGCGCTGCTTGATCCAG
>DASRRN010000454.1:0-7733 GCA_035695685.1 Acidobacteriaceae bacterium
CACCCCATCGCGCATGGGAACCATCTCGATCCGTTTTACGTAGTCATAGTTCGTCTCCGGGGCTGTGAACTTGTTCGGAATATCTGAGTTCACGGGCACATCCTGCGCGTGGAAAGGCAATGACATCGATAGAAAGCCTAAGGCAACGGCAAACGAACGGTAGAGAAGAGTCACAGGGTGTCCTTAGGGAGTGCACAGAGTTTTTCCGCCACCCCAAAGCCGAGTGTATTGCAAAAGCGGTTGCAAACGGCCTCGACATGCCATGAAAAAGGTTTCTGACGAAGGACAGGTCTTCAGTCACACCGCGGAATCGAGCCGAGACATGAGAGTTTTAGAGTCTGAGTGAAAACCGCATCCACAACTCGGTCCCGCAGGGACGACTGAGCCGTTAGGACCCAACAAAGGTCTGGGCTTTAGAGAGTGTGTGAGAACCGGAAGAGAAACAGCAGGTCCCTCCGCTTCGCTACGCTCCGGTCGGGATGACAATTCTGTCGGACTATTGAGATCCATTCCTCTGGCCGTTTTGGGGCATTTTCCTTGCAAAAAATGTGTCATCCCGACCGAAGCGTAGCGAAGCGGAGGGACCTGCTGTTTCTCTTCCACTCACACACTCCTCTTTAATAGCACCTGCAAATCTGGGGTGAAGATAGTTTGGTCTCGCCCCACCCCCTCTTCTCCTATTGACAATCTATACGGCCAGGATCATGCTCATATAGACGTTCAATACGTCTAGCCAAATGAGCTCAAAGCAGACAAATCTCCTCCAAGGCACCCTCGATCTCCTGATTCTCAAGGCGCTCGGTCCCGGTGAGCTGCACGGTCTGGGCATTTCGCGCCGCATCGAACAGATCACCCGCGGAACATTCCTGGTCAAGCCCGGTTCGTTGTTTCCCGCCCTTCACCGTATGGAGGAAGCGGGGTGGCTGAGTTCTTTCTGGGGCGAATCAGAGAATAACCGTCGCGCCAAATTCTACCGGCTCACCAAGGCAGGAAAGAGCCAGCTTCAAGTCGAAACAGAGCAATGGACACGAGTGGCCGTCGCCATGACGAATGCCTTGACCGCAACCTAGGTGAAGATGATGAAACTCTGGAGCCGAATCAAGAGCACCGCGCGAAATCTTTTCCACAAACAGCAGGTTGAAACCCAGCTCGACGATGAAATTCGCGCCTGCGTGGATATGATGACCCACGAAAGGATCGCTGCGGGGATGTCTCCATCCGAGGCGCGCCGCACTGCCCTCGCCGAGTTCGGCGGCGTCGAACAGGTAAAGCAGGCAGTGCGTGGTCATCGGGCCGGTGTGGCGTTGGAGCGTCTTTGGCAGGATGTGCATTACGGATTGAGGCAGTTGTGGCGCAATGCTGGTTTCACCGTGACCGTGATCCTGACCCTGGCGCTTTCCATTGGCGCAAACACCGCGATTTTCTCGATCGTCAATGCTCTCATGCTGAAGAGCCTGCCCTATCCGCACCCGGAGCGGATGGGCACGATCTACACGCGGGTCACAGGCGTCAGGTCCTGGGATGAGCGGCACAAAGTCACTTATGAGCAATGGGCACTCTTGCGGGACAACGTTCCCGCCCTGACCTCGGCTGTTTCCAGTTCGCGAACTTCGGGCGTCAACCTCGAAGCCGGCTCTCATGTCCAATATCTCCAGGCGGGACGTATCTCGGCCCACTATCTCGATGTGCTGGGCATTCAACCCGCCTTGGGTCGCAACTTCTCCGATGTGGAGGACCGTTCCCACGGGCCAAATGCGGCCATATTGAGCTACAGTTTGTGGCGAAATACCTTTGGCTCCGATCCCAATGTTCTGGGGCATGCAGTCCTGCTGAAAGGCGCACCGTACACCATCATTGGAATCCTCCCCGAGGGGACGAGTACCCCCTTGAATGCCGGCATCTATACGGCGCTCCAACTCGGTCCCGAAGGCGAGGGGGGCGGAACGAACTCAGAGGCCATCACCCGGCTCCGCGATGGCGCAACCTGGCAGGAGGCAGACGCCGAGATCAACCGTGCCTGGTCCCACCGTGCCCATCGCTACGAGTTAGACGATGACCCCAGCGCTCAAGTGACCTACCATTCGGTGCCGTTGCAAAAGGGTGAGACAGCTACCCTGCGTCCGCAGGTTTTGGCTCTGATGCTGGCGGCAGGATTCATCCTGCTGATTGCCTGCGCCAATCTTGCCGGTCTGACACTGGTGCGGGTGCTGCGGCGCTCGCCCGAATTTGCCACCAGACTGGCGCTGGGGGCTTCGCGCTGGCAGATTCAAAAGCAACTCTGGATTGAAAACCTCCTCCTGGCATTCTTGGGCGGGATGGCTGGCATAACCGTCGGTTTCGTCGCCCTGCGCGGGTTGCTCCAGCTTCTCCCGGAGCATTTTCTACCTGTGGCCACCGTGCCCCTTGATGGCCGCGTACTGGCATTCACACTTTTCATTTCCCTTTTGACCAGCGTGCTTTTTGGCATGTTTCCTGCCCTTGCCATGCGCAAGTTTCGTCTTCGCTCCGCCATCGCCAGCCATTCCGCAACCGGAGGCGACCCTTTGCATTTGCGGCAGGCACTGATCGTAAGCGAGGTTGCCCTGACCGTCGTGCTGCTTGCGGCTTCGGGCCTGCTCATTCGTACTCTTATCCACCTGCAAACCTTGCCGGCGGGTTTCGACCCAGCCGGGGTGATCATCGCGAAGGCTTCCCTGGACGATGAGCAATATCACAACGCGGCGACATTCAGAAAGCTGCTGAGTCAAAGCACCTCTTCCATGCGGCAGATCCCGGGGGTGCAGAGTGCAGCTGTCGGCCTGAGTTTGCCGTATGAGCGTGCCTTGCTGAACGGAGTGACGATCAGCGACGGCCGAGCAGCGGGACAGCACGGCATGACCGATGAGGTCTACGTCACCCCCGATTATTTCGCGGCATTGCAGATTGCTGTCCTGACCGGGCGTTCGTTCACAGACGCAGACGGGCCGGATACGCAGCATGTGGCCATCATCAACCAGACATTCGCGCGCAAGTATTTCCATGGGGCTGATGCCGTCGGCCACTATATCAATAACGACACGAGAATTGTCGGGGTGGTTGAAGATGTACCCATCGCGCCCGGGTTGGATGCCACCGCTCCTCTTGCCGGCGAAGAAACAATGTACATCCCCGCCGCGCAAGCGGATGCCCAGTTACTCGCGCTGGTCCACGTCTTCTTTCAGCCAAGTTGGATCGTCCGCGCAGCCGCTCCGGTAGAAGGATTGACCGCGCAGATGCAGCGCGCTCTGGCGAGTGCCGATCCTAACCTTCCTTTCTCCGGCTTCTACAATATGCGAGACCTGATGGCGAAGACGCTGGCGATGCAGCGTGTCGAAGTGGCACTGCTCGGCACGATGGCGGCCCTGGCGCTGCTTCTCAGCACGATCGGCATCTTTGCCTTGGTCGCAAATATAGTTGCACAGAAGACGCGCGAGATCGGCATCCGTATTGCCCTGGGCTCGAGCATTCGTCAAGCCATGGTCCATGTCGGAGCTCCAGGAGTACGGGCCTCGACGCTCGGACTCATCCTGGGTCTTATCTTATGTGCAGGGGCCTTGCGTGCCATGCGCAGCGCGCTCTACGGAGTGGGCGTCTATGACGTGCCTACGATCCTCACCGTCATGCTGGTACTCGCCTCTGTAACTATCATCGCTACCGTTGTACCAACGCTGCGGATTGCAGGAACCAATCCTGCCAGCACGTTGCGGGAAGAATAGATACCGCAATCACCGCGCCGACCACCCAGGCTCTTTACCGAACCAACGCCGCAGCCGGCTCGCCCCAAAATGTTCTTTCTCTGCCGCCAGGGCCACCGATGGCGCCTGATAAGTCCCGGAAGGTTTGGGCCCGGCGAGAAACTCCACATCCACTCGCGCCACCGTATCATTGCCAAACTCCAGGTAGCAGGAACCCATTCCCCGGTAATCCTCGGCCGCAGGCCCCTTGCCCAGCTGGGCAATGATTGCGGCAGCAACCACGCGCGCTGCTCCTTCTGCGAAAACACCTGCCTTCGGCGTCCCCACGCCGTTCACATCCCCAACCGCGTACACCCCGGGGAAGCTCGTTTCCAGAGTCTTTTTGTTCACCGGAACCCAGTTAAACGGATCGGACGCGAGCCCGGACTCAACCACGACTTGGGGCACACGATGCATCGGAATACCCAGAAACAGTTCGTAGGGTAACTCGGTTCCATCTGTGAGCATGGCCACCTTGCGCGCCGGATCCAGCGCTCGCACCAAGTTGTCTTTGATGAACCGGATCCCCCGCTCGGCAAAAGCAGCAAGAATCGCCTGCGATGCGTCGGGCGACGGTGGAATGGGCGTTCCGAAAGGCATCACCACCGTGATCTCGGTGGCTTCGCGCCTTCCCCGAGTCGAAAGGTAGTCGTGCAATAGCAGCGCTGTTTCGCTTGGAGCGGGCGGGCACTTGAACGACTTCCCCGTCACCCCGATGATCGCCGCACCGCGCTCGAACCGGGGAAGTATATCGCGCAGGGCAAAGGCGCCAGGCACGGAGTAAAACTCATTACCGCCTTCCAACAGCCCAGGAGTTGCAGCAGGATCGAGATCCGCACCCAGGGCAACCACCAGTACGTCCGCATCGAAACTTCCCTGGTCGGTGACTACGCGCCTGGCGCCTGGGTCAATGGAACGAACCACGGTCTGAATAAAATGCACGCCTGGCTTAACAAAGTGCCTGTACCAATGACGGACTTCGTCGGGCAACTGCCTCCCGAACATCACATCCAGCTTCGAAAATCCAAAAACAAAGGAATCGCTCTTGTCGATGAGTACTACTTCGGCCGTTTCGCCCAGGCTCTCCGAGAGCAAGGTTGACAACTCGAGGCCGCCAAACCCGGCGCCAAGGATAACCACGCGTTTTTGCATCACGCGAGGGTATCAAGTTTTGATTTACCACGCACTAAGATTTCGCGCTCAACCTGCCTTATCGAGCCTCTGCGCGGCAGCCGGCGTTGGTGCGGCAATCGCCCCCATTCCGTGGCGCCTGGTGACAAACTGCACCATCCACCGCAGCATCACGAAGATGCGGTTGGAAAAGCCAATGAGGAAGTAGATGTGCACGCCGGCCCACAATAACCACGCCACGAATCCGGCCGACTTCCAAAACCGCAAATCGGCCACCGCAAATGCGCGTCCTACCACCGCCAGGTCGCCCTTATCCCAATACCAGAAAGGCTCGGGCTCCCTCTGGCCGGTCGTCCGCCGGCGAATCAGATCTGCTACATACTCCCCTTGTTGTATGGCAGGCTGCGCCAGCCCCGGCATCTGCACCGCCGTCCCACTCTTCAGCCCCACCAGGTTGCGGGTGTTTGCTATCACCAGCGCCGTGTCTCCAATGGCAAAAATCTCCGCATGCCCTGGAACCGACAGGTCCGCATTCACCTTGACCCTGCCTGACTTGTCCGCGTCTGCCCCCAACCAGCGCGCCGCCGGCGAGGCCGCCACCCCCGCAGTCCAGATCACGGTCCGGCTGCGGATGCGCTTACCATTGGCCACGATCCCCTCCGCATCCACGCGTTCCACCCGGGTTCCGGTGAAGATCTTCACCCCCAATTGTTCCAGGTGGCGCTGCGCTTTCGTCGAAAGCTCCTCGACAAAACTCGGCAGTATACGCGCGGCGCCGTCGTACAGCAGGATCTGCGCTGAACCCGGGCCAAGGTGGCGAAAGTCATTAGCCAGCGCTATCTTGGCCATCTCGGCAATGGTGCCCGCAAGTTCGACCCCCACCGTGCCCGCTCCCACCAGCACGAAGGTGAGCAGCTCCTGTATCAGGTCGTGGTCGGCGTCCGCGAATAAAGCCTGCCGCTCTGCCTCTTCAAACGCCATCAAAAGCCGGCCTCGGATCTGGTCTGCATTCTCCAGCGCATCGAGGCCCGGGGCGATGGACTTCCATTCGTCGTGGCCGAAGTAATTGACCTCGATGCCAGTCGCTAAAATCAGGTAGTCATAGGGCAGGTCGCCTTCAGGCAGCAGGACCCTTCGATTGGCGGTATCCACGCCAGTCACTTCAGCCATCACCACGTCGACGTTCTTCTGCTTGCTGAAAAGCACCCGCAGAGGCGGAGCAATTTCGTCCGCGGAGAGAAGTCCGGCAGCCACCTGGTACAACATTGGCCGGAACAGGTGATAGTTGCGCCTATCCACCAGGGTGACTTGCACTGGAGCCTTAGCCAGAGCGCGGGCGGAGTAGAAGCCTCCGAACCCACCCCCCACAATCACCACCCGCGGCACCTTCGCCATGGCCATCCCTTCTCGCACGGAAGCCTCTGCAGTCGTCATTCTTCCTGTATAGATGTTCACCGTGCTGCAAGGGTCCCGGGAGAAGAGGGTTTTATCTCTTCACTGCAGTTCCATCACCTTTCCAGCCCGTGCCTTCATACTCGAGCAGGCTGGCGGTCTCTTCCGCTTGTGCAGGGCCGAAGTAGAGTTGCACTATATGGAGTGCAAGATCGATTCCGGAACTCAATCCCCCCGCTGTAAAAATCACCGGGCTGCTTTGCACAAAGCGCCGGTTCTTCTGCAACAGCACATCCGGGAACGCCGCCTGGAATTCGTCGTAGTACAGATGATGGGTCGTTGCCTGCCTGTGTTTTAAGACTCCCGCATCTCCCAGCACCGAGGCTCCCGTACATACCGACATCACCACGTCGCTCTGCGTGGTCATCTTGCGTATCCAGTCCAACATTTTGGGCGACCGGCCGCGCTGTGCCGGGACCACCACAATTGCCGGCGCCGGCGCGTCATCAAACGTGTAGTCCGGAATAATCCGCATTCCGCCAGACGTGGTTACCGGCTCACGCGAGTCAGACACCGTGTACAGGCGAAACGCGGCTTGCTCCGCCATTGTTTTGCCCCGATCTTTAACAAAGACGTCTTTGAACACCTCCCACGGCCCAGAAAAATCGATGGTGACTGCCTGGTCCGTAATTACGAATGCAACCGGAATTTTCTCCTTGGCTGGAACGTGATATTGGGTGGCCTGGGAAGAGGAAGTTCCCATTTGCTGTCCTTGAGCAAGCGCCGGGAAAAAAGAAGCTGCCAAGGTGACGATCAACGAAAGTCTGCGATAAGCGGTCATATGAAGAGCATTATTGGCGTCGCTCCTGATGGATGAAAGGCGAGTGCCTGCAAACATCTGTTCGCTCGCTGCATTTTTCGAATGCGGGCAGAAAGCTCCCCCGTGCACACGCCGCCGTATAGGCCTATCCTTATGCAGAACACGTAAGGAAAGGGCTCTCCGGTTCACATGTCGAAGCAAACTTCAAAGGGTCCAAGCAGGCGTGCATTCCTGAAGACGTCGGGGCTCGCTGCAGTCAGCACTGTATTGATGGAGGAAGGTGTCGTTCGCGCCGAGCACGGATCAAGCGAACCAGGCGCCGAATCATTCAGCGCAAGTATGCCGTCACCGCGCGACCCCGTCGCCTGGGTCAATATCCTTCAAGGCACAGCCTCCACGCCGGAGTTCTCACGCGGCAACACGCTGCCCATCGCCGCTCTCCCGTTCGGTATGGCCCACTGGACCCTGCAGTCGCACGACGACACACCATGGATGTTTCAGCCCGGCGTTCGCCGTATCCAGGGTTTTCGCTGCACGCATCAATTGAGTCCCTGGCTGAGCGATTATGGGCATGCAACATTCCTTCCCTTTCGGGGAGACATTCATCCCGAGTCCGCCTCGCGCGCCTCATCCTATGC
>DASRRN010000455.1:0-7081 GCA_035695685.1 Acidobacteriaceae bacterium
GGTACGAGCCAATCAGTTCGGGCGTATCGCCGCACTGGTTCTCTTCGCTGTGTTTGGCCTTACCCTGCTCTTCTCATCCCTTGCGGATCGTCTATCACGTCCGCTCGTCCAACTAGGCAACCGGCTTTCAAAAAACTCCGAATCAGGGGCAAGCGTCCTGAACTCCCTCTTGCTTGGAATCGGTACTGGATTGCTCTGGGCACCCTGCGCTGGGCCGATTTTGGGTCTCATTCTGACTGGAGCCGCCCTGCAGGGAGCAAGCACACATACCGCCGTACTCCTGCTTAGTTATGCAGTGGGAGCAGCGACCTCGCTGGCAATCGCCTTGCTCGCTGGTGGCCGTATTTTCGCTGCCATGAAGCGCAGCTTGGGGGTTGAGGAGTGGATTCGCCGCGTTCTCGGAGTAGCCGTGCTTGCGGCCGTGGCCGCCGTTGCTTTTGGATTGGACCGCGGAGTGCTTACCCGGCTTTCCCTGGCAAGCACTGGCGGTCTGGAGCAGCGTCTGCTCGACCGATTCCATCCTGCGAACCAGCCAAAAAAGATCGTGCTTAATCAAACCATTGATGTCTCTGACAGCGCCCAGCCCGGTTTTTCAGGGGCTACCGCATGGATAAACTCAGCCCCACTTACGCTTGAGTCTCTGCGGGGCAAAGTGGTTCTGGTGGATTTCTGGACTTACTCCTGCATCAACTGCCTACGCACACTGCCATATATCAAGGCCTGGAATGAGAAATATAAGGCAAGCGGCCTGGTGATCATTGGCGTTCATACCCCGGAGTTTCCCTTTGAAAAGGATGAAGCGAACGTCCGCAAAGCAGTGAAGGATCTTGGAGTCGTCTATCCCGTCCCGATGGATAACGACTACAAGATCTGGCGTAGCTTCAACAATGAGTACTGGCCGGCTGATTACTTCATCGATGCCACAGGAAAGATCCGCTTTCACCATTTTGGCGAGGGAGCCTACGAGGAATCTGAGCAGTGGATTCGAACCCTGCTAAAGGAGGCCAACCAGGGCCCTGTTCCCGAGACCGTGACCCACATAGCTGCCAATGGCACGGAAGCTGCGCCGGATTCGGGCGATGTTCAATCTCCCGAAACCTACGTCGGGTATGCAAGAGCGGAGGATTTTGCCTCTCCCGGTGGATTGAATAAGGATGATCCTCAACTCTATCGAGCTCCCGCCTCACTGAAGCTTAACCAATGGGCGTTGGACGGCCAGTGGAAGGACGAGGACCAAGTGGCCACCTCGCTCGCCGCAGATACGGGTATCTCGTTTCGCTTTCATGCTCGCGACCTTCACCTGGTCCTGGCGCCGGCCACAGATGGGAAGGCCGTCCGTTTTCGAGTCACCGTGGACGGGCACCCTCCCGGCGCCGGCCATGGAGTTGACACCGACGCCGAGGGATACGGCGTCGTGACCGAGGATCGGCTGTATCAACTGATACGCCAGCAAGGTAGTATTCAAGACCGTACCTTCCGCATAGAATTCCTGGTGCCGGGGGTTCGCGCGTATTCATTCACTTTCGGCTAAAGAAAACGTCCAAGAGAAAGGGGAGGACTTATGGGCGACTCACAAGAACATCGAGAAAAGATAGACGGTGTAGTAACTGGCCAGCGCCCAAGCCGGCGCTCCTTCCTGATCTCCTCAGCTGGTGCTTGCGGAGCGCTCGCCCTCTGGTCTCTGCAAAGCCCAAGGGCAGCAGCCAGCGGCAAAACCACGACTCCCGGTATGGTGACCATCGTTGAATTTGGCGCGAACGGCAAGAAGACGGGCAAGGTCGTGGTGGCGAAAGTCGTGAAATCGGAAGCCGAATGGCAGCAACTGCTATCCCCGATTTCGTACCAGGTAACTCGCAAGGCCGCCACCGAGCGAGCTTACAGCGGCGATTTGTTGAACGTGCACGACCGGGGTCTCTTTCGCTGCATATGCTGCGACACAGCCGTCTTCAGTTCGGAGACCAAGTTCGATTCCGGCACCGGCTGGCCAAGCTTCTGGCAACCGATTGCACGCGAAAATGTCGTTGAGAGTACCGACCGAAGTGATGGAATGGAGCGAACCGCAGTTTCCTGCAGAGAGTGTGACTCTCATTTGGGACACGTCTTCACGGATGGGCCTCCTCCTACGGGTCTGCGCTACTGCATGAACTCTGTAGCCATGCGGTTCGTCAAGCTGGCGTAACCCCGGATTGATTCGCCGGGGCGCCTGCGCTCATAATGCTTCATGGCGACCCCGCAATCCATCGTTCCGACCTCTGAGCTGCTCGCCTTCCCGACAGCATTACGAGCTCGATCACACCCTACCGCAAGGGTCTGGCTGCGCTTGGCTCAGGAGAAGTTACACCGCATAGGGCACAATAGGAGAAAAGTTGATGGAGTCGGAAGAGACGCGAGCGGCAAAGCTCCTCGAAGCTCAGTCGAAAGCGGTAGAGCTATTTAACCAGATTGAAGCGCGTGGACCGATCCGCCCTGGCATCACCGGGACAAGATCCGCTATCGGAAGCTCCGTTTAGGGATTGACTGGGTATGCCAGGAACTCAGCAACGCCGGCTTTACCGTCGTATCTCAAGATTCTTCTGGAGGACTTATTAGGCTCGCTGCTGTGAAGCCTTAGTGAAGGTGACTTTTGGCCTGGTTTTGCTTTGCATCGGGAAACACATGAGCATCTTTCTCGTCGCCTAGATCATGATTTGCGACCCGACATGGAGTTTGCTAGCAATTCAACAAAAGCGATCGTAGGGCTGCGCCCCACCTTTTTCGGCCCACGTACGCTTGGGCGAACGTGGGGCACCCCCGTCCCATTCCCTCCGACCCCGGTTATATTTTCAGACGTCCCTGCGGGAGAGTTTGGAAATGCGGTTCTCACGGAGACTCTTAGCCCCTGAGGGAAGGGCTTTCCTCGGTTAGGGTGGTACCCGTTAGGAACCTACTTCGATTCGCAAGTGGTCCTCGTCGATGACCCGCAGCAGGCGGGCGCGGCCTTCCACTATGGTCAAGAACTCCACCGTATCGGGAAACCAGGAGTCATCTCCCACACGAAATAACCAAGCACCTATCTCAGTCAGAAGGGTATCGCCAATCCAGAGCCGGCCTTTACGGACGAAGACACGCACGTCGTCACCGCTGGCACTTCGATAATGCCCGGTCAAGGGTCCGTAGGCGGCAGGCACGGTAAACTCGCGATCTCCCAGGTATGCCGAGTTCATGTACCAATCCGGACCATAACCTACCTCCACGACTGGCGATGGAATAGCCGGCGGTATAGTCCCGTCGGCTGTTTTCTCCGTTTTGCTGTTCGTGTGCTCTCTCCCGAAGGTCAGGCTATAGTCTGAAAACGAACCCTGCACGGTAGAGACAAACGAGTCTCCCGTGTTGCGCTGCAGAACGATCTGCGTGGCTCCGTCCACCAGCAGCAGTTTCTTATCTTCCGCTTTGAACAGTAATTCCTTGCCGTTGCCGTTGCGGAAAGTGCCTGCATACTCGCCGGCATTGTCGACTTCTCTCGCATCGGTTGTTGTTTCCGCCACAGGCAGTGGCTTCGCTTCGCGCTGTGCGCGCAGCAATTGAATCGCGTACTGCGTGACAGGCGTTGGCCGGTAGCCTTGCATCGCGTTAATCGAGGCAAAGGCAGCGACGCCTCCATCCAGGTCAACGTGGATGGAGGATGCGAAGCAGCTCATCCCTCCGGTATGCCGAAGAATCTTATGACCGTCAAGAACGTCAACGGCGATACCGTAGCCGTAGTAGGCGGTGGGGCTGAATTCTGTAGCCTGGATGTACGGTGTGGACAACAGCCGGAAACCATCCGTAGAGACAATGCCGTGGCCGCCATTCAGCAGCATGCGCAAATAGACCGCCATATCCCCAGCCGGCGCGGCTATGCTGCCCGCCGAGCTAGCGAAGACCTCAGGCGGCCGGGGCGCCAATCGACCTTGACGGGGATAAACCTGGTCATCGAAAAATGGTTGGTAGCCGATGGCACTGCGTGCACTGGAGTCAATAGTGATCACCGGCGCGGTTTGCATCATCGATAACGGGGTGAGAATGCGGGCCTGCAGGCATTGATACCAGGGTTTTCCATCCAGCTTTTCGATGATCTGGCCGAGAATCACGAAGCCGAGATTGCAGTAATGAAAATGAGCACCGGGCGCAAAGCCTTGCACATGCCGGGCAGCCGGGTCACTTTGAAAGATTCCGGAAGCATCGGGAAGACCGGAGGAGTGCGTCAATAGATGGTGTGCGGTGATTGACCCATAGGGCATGTTCACCGGAAGCCAGGGCAAGTAGTCCAGCACCGGCCGATGGAGATCCACCTTCCCCTCATCACGCAACTGCAGCATGATCAATGCGGTGAACGATTTGGTAATGGAGCCGATCTGAAAAAGGTGCTCCGGAGTCACTGGAATTTTCAGGTCGACGTTAGCAAAACCGTAGCCCACGGTTCGGACGGTCGTCTTGGTATCCGTGAGAGCCTGGGTCATGCCCGGGGCATTCATCGCCCGCATGTAGTTGGTTGTGAAGTCGTCCAGCTTGGTTTCGACCTCATCCCTGGCAGCCGGGGCCGGAACCGCTTCAAGCCCCCAGAGCCTGGGGGATGCCGCAGCGGAAATGGCTGCGCCTCCACCAAGCGAGAGAAAGGTGCGTCTATCGAGCAAATTACCCATGAATTCGCGTAAGTCTAGCACGACCGCGTAGCGCGAATCCGGGCATCGCTTCTACGCCGGCATTTCATCTGCGGACGGGGCCATATACGCCAGGAAGGATGTCATAGTTAAATTTTTTCCATCGAAAGGATGTTCGGGGGAAACAGCCGGTTCTCACACCCTCTTACACCTAAAGATCCCGACGGGAGAAGAGAGCCTGGGCCAGCAAAATGGCCAGCACCGCATAGAGAGCGGCATAAACCACCATGGCATTGCTTGGCACGAGGCTGCTACCGAAAGGAGAAGCACCTACGCTACCTATGAGAGGCGGCTGAAATTTAAAAGCCGCGCGGCGCCAAAGCGCGTCGCTGGGCATGATGAGGCTGGAGAGAATCCCCAGGTTAACCAAAGCTTGCAAATGCCGCAAAGCCCCGAACTGTTCGATCCATCCCCCCACGAAGGCCAGACCGTAGAGCCCCAGCGAGACAGCACCGCTGGTAAGAGAGGATAAGCAGGTGCTCGCTGCCATAGTGACACCGAGCAGCACTACGGATTGCAACCAGACCAGGCTCAGGACGGCAAGGGCATGGTGTGCAAGATAGCCACTCTCGAACCAGCTGAGCCCGATCGAGCCCCCCTCTATCAGCAATACGTAGAGCGTGAGCATCCCGACAAAACCAAGCCACTTGCCCAGCACCAGGCACCAGCGTTCGACCGGCTTGGTAGCAATGGCGTGAATTGTTCCCGAGGCAATCTCCCCAGACAGAGTGTCGCAGGAAGTGAGCACGGCCATGAGGGAGGTTATCATGCTTCCCGCATAGAGCACCATCATGGTCATCATGACAATGGCTTCACGAATGCTGATCTTGGCAGCTTGGTGGGTCGCAGTCTTTAGAACGAAATGAAGGGCGGTCCAGAAGAAACCCAGGAAAAGGAAGCCGGCAAGGGTCGCGATCCAAAGAATTTTTCGCCGGGCAGCCTCACGGAATGTGACTCTCGCCATCAACAATACGGTGCGCAATGCACCGGGTCCGCGCGCGCGACTGAGTACCGGTTCGGCAATAGCCTGGCCGGATACAGGTGAGGCCGCGTGCACGTCGATTGCATTCTCGTTCATAGGCCGATGTCCGTTCCCATCATCTGCAAAAACAAATCTTCCAGACTTACACGCTGCGGAATGACGGAGAAGACCTCAGCTCCGTTTTCGACCAGGCAGCGAACGACCTCGGGAAGATGGTCTGTTTGTATCACGCGCAACCGCAGGAGCTGACCTTCAAGGTGAACATCCAGTGCGAACCCCTTGAGCCGCTCCATCGCGGTGGAGTTCACCCGTGTGACCTTGATTTCAACCTCCGTCTGATTGGACTGCCACCCGCCCATCTCGCACATGCGGACGATACGTCCATCGCGTATGAAGGCCACACGATCGCAGCTTTGCTCGACTTCGCCCAGCAGATGGGAGTTGAGAAAGACAGTCGCACCGCGATTTCGCTGCTCACCGATCACGTCGCGCACCAGTTTGCGTCCAGCGGGATCAAGGCCTGAGGTAGGCTCGTCGAGAAAGAGAATTTCCGGATCATTGACGATGGCCTGCGCTAGTCCGACTCGCTGCATCATTCCCTTGGAGAAGCTGCGGATGGGCTTGTTGTGTTGGGCGCCCAGGCCGACCCGCTCCAACAACCGCGGGATTTTGTGACGAAGCTCATCCTCCGCCAGACCGCAGAGCCGGCCATGAAACAGGATCAGTTCAGAAGCGGAGAGCCAATCGTAGAAGCGAAAGTGTTCAGGAAGAAAGCCAATACGGGCTCGCACCTCGCGCGTGCCCACCGGCTTGCCCAGCAGCAGAGCACTGCCACCCGTTGGCTTCACTAAGCCCAGCAACATCTTGATTGAGGTGCTTTTGCCCGCTCCATTGGGCCCGAGAAACCCAAAGGCCTCTCCGCGCGCGACCTGAAGCGTCAGGTCGCGCACGGCGGCGCGGGTTCCGTAGGTCTTTCTCAGCTGTGAGGCGTCAATGGTTAGTGTTGCCATGCAAGTTCCGCTACTACAATTGCGAGGCCATGTTGATCGCGGTGGTGTCGTCTCCGGTGGCGTTCAGAGCGAATACGATTCCATTGTCGACCCACATCAGCGAGAAGTGGCCGGAGATTGCCTGATTTGCAGGCCGTATCAGCGCGGCTTCATTTCCGTTTACATGCACCTGCTCGTACTGCGACTTGCCGCGAATCACGGGAAGCACGAGCGTCGAGGTCCAGTCAACAGTCTGCGTGAAGCTGGCAGCATCGTTAGCGTTCATGCCCAGAAACTGAAGTGCCACTTGCGCAATCTGGGCAGGATCGATCTCCTGCGGAGCGGATACAACCGGGCTGGGAAGCTCGATCAGCGAGATGCAGGTAGCATCGGCCACCTGCGCGGATTTCATGCCGGCCGCGGAGTTGGGT